>NZ_CAJFGT010000006.1:0-57419 GCF_904377885.1 Flavonifractor sp. An112
CGCAGCGCCGGCGCCCACGACCATCATGCCCATCAGCATAACAGCGGCCAGAGCCAGGCTGAGAGTCCTCTTGAGGTTTCTCATTTGGAATTCCTCCTTATTTTATTTGACCATGAGGAGGGGACATCCTACGAGTTTTTCAAGAATAGACTGTGCTGCAAGGCTTTCCACTTTTTTAATCGGCTACTGGTAGCCAGCGGGTAGCCGTCAGGTAGCCACAAAAAAGACCGAAATCCCCTGTTTAGAGATTTCGGCCTTTTTACGCAATCAATGGGTTTCCATCAGCCGCACAGGTCAATGATGGCCTGAGCGAAGATCTTGGCGGCGGTGAGCTGGTCGGCAATGCAGGTGTGCTCGTCGGCGCCGTGCATATTGCCATTGAAGCCGGGCATGGCGCAGCCGAAGGCCACGCCGCCGGGGATATCGTGGACGTAGGTGCCGCCGCCGATGGCCAGGCACTCCCCCTTCCGGCCACTGTACTGCTCGTAGCACTTGAGCAGAGTGCTGACCAGCGGGGTATCGGCGGGGGTATAATGGGGGGCCTGCATCCCACCCTCGGCAGTAAAGCCGAACTTGGCGAAGGCAGCCTCAGTCACAGCCTTACAGTTATCCTCATTGGCACACACCGGCACCCGGCTGTCAAACTGGCCGGACAGTCCGGTGTCGTTCAGCTCCAGCAGGGAGAAGGCCAGGGTCAGAGGACCAGACATCTCGTCGGCCTGGGCAATGCCCAGGGCCTTACCGGCATAGTCTCCGTGGGGGAAGAGGGCGTTGAGGGCATGGAGGGCGGCGGTGGAGCCCACCTTTGCCAGGGGCAGAGCGCACAGCAAATGGATCAGGCCGGTGATGGCGTTGACGCCCTCCTCCGGGGTGGAGGCGTGGGCGCCCTTGCCCTTGCACAGGATATGCAGGTCGTCTCCCCGCTCGGTGAGCACATAGGTGACCCCGGTCTCACCGGCAGCCTTGTCGCAGTAGGGCTGAGCCGCTTCGGCGGACAGGCCGGCCACCACACACTCCGCCTCGGGAGGCAGCACGTTGATGCGGAAGCCGCCGTGAAGCTCCTTCACCCGGGGGGTGGCGCTCTCCGCCGCCCAGGTCTTGGTGAACACCGGCTTGTAGCTGCCCTTCTCCAGGTTGATGACGGGGAACTCGCCGTCGGGAGAGAAGGTACAGGGGGCGTAGGGTTCCTTACTATAATAATAGGCGATGTCCTGGGAGCCGCTCTCCTCGTCGGTACCCAGCAGCAGCCGGACATTCTTCTTCAGGGGCACGCCCAGGTCCTTGACGGCCTGCATGGCCAGCAGCACGGCGGCCACCGGGCCCTTGTCGTCGTCAGTGCCCCGGCCGTACAGCATCCCGTCCACCTCGATGGGCTCATAGGGCTCCGTCACCGTCCAGCCGGTGCCCTCCCCCACCACGTCCAGGTGGCACAGGATATGCAGCTGGGTCTCCTGATCGTTGAAGTCCACAGCGCCTACATAGTTGTCGTAGTTCTTGACGGAGAAGCCCAGCTCCTCCGCCAGCTTCAGGCCCTCCGCCAGGGCGGCGGCGGGGCCGGGACCAAAGGGCATTCCAGGCTGGGCCTCCTCCCGGACGCTGCGGATACGCACCAGCCGGGAAATAGCCTCCACCAGCTGCCGCCGGCGGGCCGGGTCGTCAAAATAGGCGTTGATTTGATCCTGATACATGGAACTTATTCCTCCTTGGGTTCTTCTTCTCCGCCGGCGGCGCCGGTCAGCTCTCCCAGGTACTTGTACACCGTATACCGGGACACCTGGAGCCGCTTGGCCACAAAGGGCACCGACTTACGGAAGGAGAAGGCGTTTTTCTGGTCCAACAGGGCAATGATCTTCATCCGGTCCCGCTTGGTCAGCACGTTCACCGGCTTGCCTACCGCCGCCAGGCACTCCTCGAAGATCTGGGTCAGCTGGCCCTCCCCGCCGTGCCACATGGCGCTTTGCAGGTCGGCCTCGGCGCTCATCAGATCCACCAGGATGCGGTTGGCATAGACCAGAGAGCTGTAGTCAAAGTTGATGCCCAGGGCCAGGTTGAAGTCCTCCCCGATGAGGTGGAAGGTACTGCTCTTGATCTGCTGGCCCGAGGGGGTGGTGGCGTAGAGGTTGACGAAATCGGTGACCAGAGCGTCCTGGTCCAGCTCCTTGGCGGTGCCCAGGATGTCCATGGTGGAGCCTACCGTCCGGCCGGATACATGGCCGTTATAAATGGATAAAATGGGGTGCCTGGGGTCCCCCATGTCGTGGACCAGCGTCTCGCAGGTGGAGCCAAACATCTCCGCGATCCCCCGGGCGGTCCGGTCCAGAAATTCAAAGGCTTCCTCCCGATCCATTGGTTCACTTCCTTCTCTCTTGGTTTCCAGTCCAGATTGTACTCTGAACCGGGCTAAAATGCAAGGCTCAGGCCTGGCGGTAGCTCTGGAACTTACCCAGCACCGCCTCCAGCTCCTCCGGGGTCAGGTTCACGCCGCCCCCGGCCTGCCTGGTGTAGTAGTACACCTTGGCCAGAAACTCCAGCTGCTGGGCGGCGTCAAAGGCGAAGGACAGGCTGCCCCCCACCGCCAGCAGGCCGTGGTTGCCCAGCAGACAGGCGTTGTACTCCTCCTTCATCCCCTCCCAGGCCGCCTCGGCCAGCTCCAGAGAGCCGAAGGGATAGTAGGGGATGCAGGGCACCTGCCGCCCGGCGTAGGCCACCAGATAGTGGACCGGCTCGATGTTCCAGCGCAGGCAGGAGAGCACGGTGGCGAAGGTGGAGTGGGTATGCACCACCCCGTTTACATCCTTCCGCCGCCGGTAAAACAGCCGGTGGAGGTCCAGCTCGCTGGAGGGCTTACGTTTGCCCTCCACCACCTTGCCCTCCAGGTCGGCTACCACCACATCCTCCGGGGTGGTGGCAAAATAGTCCATGCCGGAGGGGCTGATGGCCATGAGGCCGCTCTCCCGGTCAAATACGCTGAGATTGCCGAAGGTTCCATCGGTCAGGCCGGTGGTGACCAGCTTTTTGCCGTACTCCACCACCTGCTCCCGCTGCTCCTGTAACAGCATAAACAAGACTTCCTTTCTCCATGCTCGTTTCCTCAAGCATACGGAAAACCGGAGCGCAAGTCAAGCCTTTGCATTGACAGCAGGGCCACCCGCGCATAAAATGGATACAGACAAGGAGGCACCCATTATGACAACGGAAACCCTGCGCTTCGCCCTGGGGGGCGTGGCCGCTTATCGACATATTCTGGACACCCCTGAGCTGGGTCTGGTACGCACGCTGCTGGACAAGCTGGCCGGAGGGGACGCCGCCGGAGCGGCAGAAGCTTACGCCAGTCTCTTCTATACCCTGCGGGAGGGCCGGTATCCCGGCCTGGGGGACTGGCTGCACGACCAGCTGCGCTATACCGAGTCCCCCTACGCCCGGCTGGCCGAGGAGGGCGGGTCCGATCCCGCTCTGGAGGAGGCCGCCCGCCGGGACGTGGCCATTTTCGCCCAGCTGTGTGAGCTGGACTGCGGGCAGCTCATCGCCGCCATAGCCCGGAAGGCCGCCCCCGCCCTGCTGCCGGTGCTGGAGGGCCTGCCCCGGTGGCCCGCCGGTTGTCCCTTCACCTTTGAGGGGCTCACCGATTTCTACCGTGCCCACGGCTCCGGCCTCTTCGCCCGCAGCCGTGCCTTCCTGTGGGAGGACGGCCAGCTCTTCCCGGTGGAGGAGCCCGACTGTCCCGGCCCCGACGAGATGCTGGGCTACGAGCTCCAGCGGGACCAGGTTATTGCCAACACCCGGGCCATGCTGGAGGGCCACCACGTCAACAACGTGCTGCTCTTCGGAGAGAGCGGCACCGGCAAGTCGGCCACGGTGAAGAGCCTGCTCTCCCGGCCCGGCTTTGAGGACCTGCGGCTTATCGAGGTGCAGAAGGAGGGACTGGCTGATCTGCCCCGGCTCATCCGCAAGCTGGGCGGGCGGCGGCTCAAGTTCATCCTGTTTATCGACGATTTGGCCTTCGATCAGGACGACACCACCTATTCTGTCATGAAAACCATCCTGGAGGGCGGTCTGGAGCGCCGCCCCGCCAACGTGGCCATCTACGCCACCTCCAACCGCCGCCATCTGGTACGGCAGACCTTCTCCGACCGGGCGGGGGACGAGGTGGACGCCAGTGAGACCATCCAGGAAAAGACCTCTCTGGCCGAGCGGTTCGGCCTGCGTATCCCCTATCTGGCCCTGAACAAGGCTGAATTCCTGGACCTGGTGGAGAAAATGGCCGCGCTGCACGGGGTGACCATGGACCGGGAGACCCTCCGCACCGGCGCCGACCGCTGGGAAATGAGACATCCCGGCCGGACGCCCCGCACCGCCAAACAGTACATCGCCAGCCTCAGTCTGGCATAAACACAGTGCCCCACACAAGGAAAGGAGCATCTCTATGAGACGGAATCTGTTGAAAAAAGCACTGGCCGGTCTGCTCTCCGCCGCTCTGCTGGCCCTTCCCACGCTGGCGGCGGAGCCCCAGCAGCCCTCCCCCTGGGCGGTAAGCCAGCTAGCCGACAGCTACGCCCTGGGTCTGGTGGACGACAACTACACCACCTACATCCAGAGCCCGGTGACCATGGAGCAGTTGGAGTCCATGACCAAGGTAGTGGCCGACAAGCTGGCCCTGCTGGAGCTGGAACCCCGGACGGCAGACGCCGTGGGCCTGGTGGTAGACACCACCCGGGGCGGCGTGATGAACGCCCTGTACCAGGAGGCAGCCACCTATGACCTGCCCGGCGTGGAGGAGGGCCCGGAGGCCTTCCTGACCGGACTGGGCGTGGTCCAGGGAGACGGCGCAAGCCTGGCGGCGGAGCGCACCTGTACCTATCAGGAGGCCATGGTCATGGCCAACCGCCTGATCCTGGCCATCTATGACGGGCAGGACGCCGGCTCCAAGGGCCTGCTGTGGAAGGCCACCAACGGGGATAACACCCTGTACCTGCTGGGCACCATACATCTGGACCGGGACAACGTCTATCCCCTCCACAAATCTCTCCGGGACGCCATTCAGGCCTCCGAGGAGGTTATCTTTGAGCTGGATCTGAACGACCAGGAGGGTATCGCCCTGCTTCAGAGCCTCCAGACCTATCAGGACGGCACCACTCTGGCCGACCACATCAGCCCCGAGCTCTATCAGCGGGTACAGGCCGCCGCTGCCGCCCTGGGCATGGACCCCAACGCCCTGGATGCCTATAAGCCCTGGGCTCTGGCCTCCACCCTCTCCACCCTGTCCATGCAGGACGACACCACCGGCAGCAACGCCATGGCCATTGACCTCTATGTGAACGCCGCCGCCGTCAACGCCGGCAAGGCTATCGGCGCGGTGGAGACCTACGCCTTCCAGGGCGGCATCTTCGACGGTCTCTCCCCCGAGTATCAGGAGTCTTATCTGGACTCCGCCCTGGCCGGTTTTGAGAGCACCCTGTCCGGCGCCGCCACTTCCCCTGAGATCGGCGAGGCCCTCCAGGCACAGGAGGAAATCCTCTCCGCCATGTTCGCGGCCTGGAAGGACCGGGACCCGGAGGCCTTCTCCAAGGTCTATGACAAGGCCGCCATCATCAACAGCACCGACGAGCTCAACTCCAAGCTGTTCACCCAGCGGGACCCCGGCATGATCGAGGCCGCCGCGGGCTATCTGGAGACTGAGGGCAGCCACACCTACTTTATGGCGGTGGGCGCCGGCCACATGGTGGACCCGGGTGGAATTGTCAGTGGTCTGCGTGAGCTGGGCTATACTGTAGAACTGGTGCCCTGATTCTTTTCAACTCTGAAAGGAGTACCACATGATCCTGAAAGGAACCTTCCTCCACACCCCTGCTTTGGGGGAACTGGAGGTACGCCAAAATGCCTATCTGGTCTCTAAAGGCGAAACCATTGTGGGGCTGTACGACACCCTGCCCCCGGAGTACGCCGCCCAGCCGGTGGAGGACTGGGGGGACGCCCTGATCATCCCTGCCTTTACCGACCTGCACATCCACGCCCCCCAGATCATTAACCGGGGCATCGGCTACGACAAGGAGCTGCTGCCCTGGCTGGAGACCTATACCTTCCCGGCGGAGGCCCGCTTTGCCGATTCCGCCTTTGCCGACCGGGCGTGGAAGGCCTTCCTCAACCGCCTTTGGGCCGTGGGTACTTTGCGCTTTTCCGCCTTTGCCACCATCCACAAGGACGCCGCCTGGCGTCTTATGGAGCTGTGCGAGGCCTCCGGCCTCCGGGGCCTCATCGGCAAGGTGAATATGGACCGCAACTCTCCCCCGGAGCTTCAGGAGGACACCGACGCCTCCCTGGCGGACACGGAGGAGCTGATCTGCCGCAGCCGGGAAGAGCTGCGCCGCACCGGCTTCATCCTCACCCCCCGGTTCGTCCCCTCCACCACGGCCAGGCTGATGGATGGTCTGGGCCGACTGGGCGAGAAGTATGATCTGCCCATCCAGTCCCATCTGTCGGAGAACCAAAGTGAGGTGGCCTGGGTGGCCCAGCTCCACCCGGATATCCCCACCTACACCCAGGTGTACGAGCACTTCGGCCTGCTGCGGCAGGACAAGACCATCATGGCCCACGCCATCCACCTGTCCGACGGTGAAAAGGCCCTACTGAGAGAGAAAGGCGTCATGCTGGCCCACTGCGCCCTGTCCAACACCAACCTGTCCAGCGGCATCATGCCCCTGCGGCAGGACCTGGAGCAGAGGCTGCGGTGCTGCGTGGCCAGCGACGTGGCCGGAGGCCACACCGCCAACGTGAGCCGCAGCGTAACCGCTACGGTGCAGGCCTCCAAGCTGAACTGGCTGAACCACCCCGACCAGCCCCCCCTCTCCCTGACGGAAGCCTTCTATCTGGCCACCCGGGGTGCGGGCTCCTTCTTCGGTCAGGTAGGCGCCTTCCTGCCCGGCTTCGCATTTGACGCCCTGGTGCTCCGCCCCTCCGCTCTGGATGCCCTGGTGGAGCGCACCCCCTTCGAGCGGCTGGAGCAGTTCCTCTACGACGGGGACGACCGGAATATCGCCGCCCGCTACTGCGCCGGGGAATTGATTCCTCAGCCCTTCCCCCAGCTTTAAACCAAAAGGGGCCTGCCGCCGCAGGCCCCTTTTTTCACAAAAAATTTGTTCTGACTGTAACCTTTTCCCCTCCCAACTCGCTGACAGGGGTGAAAGGCCTTTTCACCAGCCCACAGGAGAGGAGTGAGTACCGTGGAGGACGCCCAGATTGTGACTTTATTTCTGACCCGGGACGAGGGAGGCATCCGGGCGGCATCGGACAAGTACGGCAGCCGCCTGCGGCAGCTGGGCTTCCGGCTGCTGCCCGACCGGCTGACGGTGGAGGAGTGCGAAAACGACGCCTACCTGCTGGCCTGGGACAGCATTCCCCCCCACCAGCCCAGAGACTACCTCTTTCCCTTCCTGGCCCGGCTCATGCGCCACACGGTGCTGGACCGCTGCCGGGCCCTCACCCGCCGGCGGCAGCTGGCCCGGCTCACCGTTCTCACTCAGGAGCTGGAGGACTGCCTCCCCGGCCCCGACCACACCCAGGCGCTGATGGACCGGCTGGCCCTGGGGGAGAGCCTGAACGCCTTTCTCAAGGCCCTGCCCGAGGAGGCCCGGAACCTCTTCCTGCGGCGGTACTGGTTTTTTGACCCCATCGCCGCCATCGCCCGACGGTACGGGCTCACCCAGAGCAAGGTGAAAACCACCCTGTTCCGCACCCGGCAGCGGCTGCGGGACCACCTGACCAAGGAGGGATTTACAGTATGAAAGCGGACGAACTGCTGGACAGCCTGGAGCACGTAGACCCGGAACTGGTGGCTCAGGCAGACAAACCGCCCCAAAAAGCGCCTCACCGCCGCCCCCTGTGGATGGGGCTTACCGCCGTGGCGGCAGCCGCCGCCATCGTTATCGGCATTGTACTTTGGCCCGGAGGCAGCCCTTTGACAGGCCAGGCCTCCGCCCTGGCGGTGGCGGAGTATCCGGACATGGCCCCCTACCCCAACGAGATGGACTATCTCAACCCCGACGGTTCCCTGGATTCCGACCGCTGGAGCGCCGACTACGACACCTGGCGGACCAGCCAAAAGGCCCAGCTGAACCAGCCGGAGGGCTATGACAGCGGGCTGGAGGGATACTATACCGCTACCCTGCGCCAGTTCCTGGGGGACAGCGGGACAGAAAACAAGGTGTGCTCCCCCCTGAACATCTACTTCGCTCTGGGGATGCTGGCCGAGCTCACCGACGGCAGCAGCCGCCAGCAGATCCTGGACCTGCTGGGGCAGGACAGCATCGACACCCTGCGGGCCCAGGCCAGGGCCCTGTGGAACGCCAACTACAGCGACGACGGGATGCTGACCAGCGTGCTGGCCTCCTCCCTGTGGCTCAACGAGGATGTCCCCTTCAACCAGTCCACCCTGGACACCCTGGCGGACACCTACTACGCCTCCTCCTACCAGGGGGAGATGGGCTCCGCCGAGCTGGACCAGGCCCTGCAAGCCTGGCTCAACGACCAGACCGGCGGGCTGCTGAAGGAGGCGGCAGGCCAGATGAGCCTGGACCCGGAGACCGTGCTGGCCCTGGCCACCACCGTCTACTACCAGGGCCGGTGGTCCCAGGAGTTCAACCCGGACAACACCGCCCCCGAAACGTTCCACGCCCCCGACGGGGACGTAAAGTGCGACTTCATGCACAGCTCCTCCTCCAACAACTACTGCTGGGGGGATCAGTTCTCCGCCGTGGGGAAGTCCGTGCTGTACGGCGGTACCCTGTGGATGGTCCTGCCCGACGAAGGGGTGAGCGTAGATCAGCTGCTGGACGACCCGGAGGTCATGGAGTTCCTGCTCTCCAACGGGGAATGGGAAAACCAGAAGTACCTCAGAGTCAACCTGTCCATGCCCAAATTTGACGTGTCCGGCCAGCTGGATCTGATCGAGGGATTGCAGGCCATGGGGATCACCGACGTGTTTGACCCGGCGGTGTCCGACTTCACTCCCATGACGGAAGCTGTGGAGGACATTTCTGTCACTCAGGCCACCCACGCCGCCCGGGTGGCGGTGGATGAGGAGGGCGTTACCGCCGCCGCCTTCACCGCTATGGCCGCAGGCGGTTCCGGTATGCCGCCGGAGGACGAGGTGGACTTCACCCTGGACCGGCCCTTCCTCTTTGTCCTCACCAGCACCGCCGGCCAACCCCTCTTTGCCGGAGTAGTCAAACAGCCCACATAAAAAACGAGGCGCCTTCCCAGAAGGAAGGCGCCTCATTTCTTATCGATATTTATCTACCGCGGAGCACATCTTGTCCCAGCAGGCCTCCATATCGGCCACCAGCTTGAACTGGGTGCGGCACCGGTCCAGGTTCTGGCCGGGCCGGTGGATACGGAAGTATCTGTCCCCCTCCAGGTAGTCGGTGAGGAAGCGGATGCCGCACTCCAGGGTGATGAGCCGGGCGCCCCAGGGCAGGTAGTCCAGCTCCGCGGGGGTGAGGGCCCCGTCGGCCCCCTCCAGAAAACCCTGGGTGTAGGCATCAAACAGGTTCAGGTCGAAGTGGACCTTGTTCATGTCCCGCTCATCCTCGTCGCAGTGGTTGGCACCGAACCGGATGGAGTCGCCGAAGTCGTTGACCGACAGGCCGGGCATCACGGTATCCAGGTCGATGACGCACACCGCCTCGCCGGTCTTGCGGTCCATCAGCACATTGTTCAGCTTGGTGTCGTTGTGGGTGACCCGCAGGGGCAGCTCTCCCCGCCGCAGGGCCTCCAGCACCACGGAACAGTCGGCCTCCCGGGCGGCTACAAAGTCCAGCTCGGGGCCTACCTCCTTCACTCGTCCCACAGGATCGGCGGCCACCACTTCCTTCAGCCGGGCCAGCCTGGCCTCGGTGTCGTGGAAGTGGGGGATGGTCTCGTACAAAGTCTCCGCCGGGTAGTCCTTCAGCATCCGCTGGAACTTGCCGAAGGCCCGGGCCGAGGCGGCAAACCGCTCCGGCGTCTCGGCAGACTGGAGGCACATGGTGTCCTCCAGGAAGGGGTACACCCGCCAGGCGCCCCCCTCGGGGTCGGTATGGTAGTAGCTGCCGTCCCGGGCGATGCACAGGGAGAGGGTCTCCCGCTCCGGATCGCCCCCCTCGGCGGCAATCTCCTTTTTCAGGTAGTTGGTGACCCCCGCAATGTTGGCCATCACCTGTTCCGGGTGGTGGAAGGCGTTGCGGGAGATCCGCTGGAGGATAAACCGGCGGCAGGGGTCCTCCCCCGGCTGGGTGTGGACGCAGAAGGTGTCGTTGATGTGGCCGGAGCCAAACCGCACCGCGCCCACCACTTCTCCTCCAAAGTCAAAGGCATTCAGGGCCTCCTGTAAGTACTGCTCAGCAGGCGCCATGGTCGCACACACCCCACAGATCGTCGGGATAGAGGCCCGCCTCGGTCATGGCCTTCACCGCAGCCACCACCACCGGCTTGTCCTCCCGGTAGGTGACGCCGTACCACTTATCGGCGCTGCGGAGCACCTTCACCCGGGCCTTGCCCTCCTCCAGCAGCTGAGTCACCACGCTGGGCAGGAAGTACTCCCCCTTCTCCGGATTTTCCGCCAGGGCCTTGTCCAGGAAGGCAGGGAACCGGGCTTGCGCCTCGGTGAGGAAGCTTTTGGTAAAGCCCCACAGGTTCATGGATACGATGGTATCGCCGCTGAGATGGGTCCAGGTCTGGCCGTCGTCCTCGGTATAGCGGGCGTCCGCCCCGTCCTTCTCAATGTGGGTGTGCTCCACCACCTCTTTCAGGTAGTGGTCCCCCTCCTCGGCGCACACGCCACGGGCCACATGGCCGTGCTCGGTGACGGTGTTGCCCAGGCGGTAGCCCACCATGGCGTACTCATAGCAGCCGGGCTGGTCGGGATGGCTCTCCAGGTACTGATAGATCTCCCGGAAGGCCTGGGGGCCGTAGTAATCATCGGAGTTGATGACGGCGAAGGGACCGTCCACCACTTTGCGGGCGGCCAGCACCGCGTGGCAGGTACCCCAGGGCTTCACCCGGCCGGCGGGCACGGCGTAGCCCTCGGGCAGGTCGTCCAGCTCCTGATAGGCGTACTTTACGTCGATGACCTTGCTGAGCCGGTCGCCAATGGCAGCCTTGAAGGTATCCTCGATCTGGTGTTTGATGACAAACACCACGGTCTCAAACCCGGCCCGCCGGGCGTCATAGATAGAATAATCAATGATCATCTGGCCGTGGCTCCCCACGGGGTCGATCTGCTTGAGCCCGCCGTAGCGGCTGCCCATGCCCGCCGCCATGACCACAAGAACAGGCTTATTCATGCCTCTGTTTCCTTCCTTCCTCTCCCCGTCCGGCACCGCAAAACACAACGCTGGAGGGGGAAATGGTGATACAATAGTAGGTTTTTTGCTGAGATCCGGCTTTTTCGCCGGATCTTGTTTATTATATACGCCTGTGTGTCAATGTGCAACCGCAGAAACCGGACTTCACGCAGTTTTTCCCAGATCTGACCTTACTAAAAAAGCAATATGTGACACTTTAATGAGGTCAGTTTCTCTGTTATACTGCACCCAACGAAACCAGAAAGGAAGTGCGGTTCTTGAAACGGATCGTCAGCATTCAGGATGTGTCCTGCCTGGGCAAATGCTCCCTGACGGTAGCCCTGCCCATCATCTCGGCCATGGGTGTGGAGTGCTCCATCGTCCCCACGGCGGTGCTGTCCACCCACACCATGTTCTCCGGCTTCACCTGCAAGGATCTCACCGACCAGATTGAGCCCATTGCCGCCCACTGGAAGGAGAGCGGCCTGGGCTTTGACGCCGTTTACACCGGCTATCTGGCCTCCGCGGAGCAGATCGACTATGTGTGCGCCTTCTTTGATGCCTTCCGGCGGGAGGGCAGCCTCATTGTGGTGGACCCGGTGATGGCAGACAACGGCAAGCTCTACCCCGCTTTCGGGCCCGACTTCCCCGCCCAGATGGCCAGGGTGTGCGCCAAAGCCCACCTGATCCTGCCCAACCTGACCGAGGCCAGCCTGCTCACCGGCCTGCCCTACCGCACGGAGCATGACGAAGGCTATATTAAGGAGATGCTCCAGGCTCTGGCCGCCCTGGGTCCCCGGTACGTGGCCCTCACCGGCGTCAGCTTTGAGCCGGACAAGCTGGGCGTCATGTATTACGACAAGGTCACCGGCCAGTATGGCAGCTACTTCACCCAGCACCTGCCCGCCAGCTTCCACGGCACCGGCGACGTGTTTGCCTCCACCTGCGCGGGCGGCCTTATGCGTGGTCTGGAACTGGGGGATGCCCTGGCCCTGGCCGCCGACTACACGGTGGAATCCATCCGCTGCACCCTGGAATCTCCCGACGCCAACTGGTACGGCGTGGAATTTGAGCGTGCCATTCCCTACCTGGTCCAGCGCCTGAACTGATCCCCAAAGCGCCAAAAACGGCCGCCTTTCGGCGGCCGTTTTATTTTGTGCCTCTGTCAGGTTTCTTCCAGGCTCCGATCGGCAAAGCAGGCCCGCTTCAGCCCCAGAATGGGGGCGGCCCCCGCCAGGGTTGTGCCGAAGAACACTACCTCTTTATCCAGATCCAGATAGTCCACAATGGTGCCGTTGCACAGGGTGCTGCCGGTACACAGCACTAGGTCGGCCCAGTCCACCACAGCCTGGCGGTCCGCCTCCCCGTCCAGCACCGGGCAGCCGTCCTTCACCTTGCCGATGTTGTCCGGGTTCAGGTCCAGCACCTTCACAGAAAAGCGCCGGGACAGGGCGGCGATGAGGGCGGGCTGGAAGCCCACCAGGGCGATTTTGGGGGCGCCGTAGTGGTCGGCCACCCACTCCACCATGTGGCGGGCACAGAACTCCGGCCCGCCGTCCTTACAGTGGACGGTGTTGTCCGCCCGGCCCAGGTACTTCATCACCGCGTTCAGGGTGGCGATGAACAGCCCCCGGCTGTGAGGGTCCCCCTCCAGATCCAAAGCCAGCACCTGGTCCAAAGCCCCCTCAAACTGGGCGGGGGCGTCGGTGAAGGCCTGGCCCTTCGCCCCCCGGAAGTCGGCCATCAGCATGACCTCCTTGCCGGTGAGGATGGGGTAGTCGGTGCGCTGGGTGTGGCCGATGGCCTCCTCCGGCGTCAGCCCACGGGCTTTGATGGTCACCGCCGAGCCGGTAAGGCCGTGCTCCTCCAGGGCGGCAGCCAGAGCGGCGCGCAGGGTCTCGTACAGGGTATGCCGGTCCATGTTACAGATCCCTTCCTTTTCGTCCGGCCAGACGGCTTACCCCCTGGACCGCCAGGGAGAGCAGAAGCAGCAGCAGAGCCGCCGCCAGCGCCATTCCGTTGTCGCCGGTAGAGATATTAAGGTAGATGCTGGCGGGCAGGGTCTCGGTTTTCAGCCGGGTGACCCCCACCAGCATCAGGGTAGCGCCGAACTCCCCCATGCCCCGGCTCCAGGCCAGCAGGTAGGCGCAGGGGATGCCGATGAGGATGCACAGCAGGGTGGAGACGGTGGTGGTCCACAAGCTCAGCCCCACGGCAAAGCGGATCTCCCCGTCGGCCAGGGCACGGCCCAGATTGGGCAGGCCCCCGGCCACCACCCCCCACAGGCTGGCCGCCACATAGAGCAGCACCGCCAGCAGCAGCACCAGAAAGCCCCACTCAAAGGGTTTTAACGGGCGTTTATCCCGCCAGCTCATAGCCATAGCTGGTCCAGATATCCTGGGCGGTCTGGCTGTTCAGAAATTCCGCGAAGGCGTCGGCAGCCTCAGCGTCCGCCGAGCAGGTCAGCCGGGCGGCGGGGATGGTCTTGACATAGGCCTCCATCTCGGCGCTGTCCACGATCTCCCCCTGGTCGGCGCTGACGTTCTCCTTCCACACGACGATGGCGTCGCACTCATCGGCGGCCAGAGCGGTGGTCATGGCGGGAGCGGTGGCGGTATTGGACACGATATCCACCTGATCGGTAATGCCGAAGTCCTCAAAAAGCTGCACGGCGATCTTGCCGATGGGGGTAGCCTCCGGGTCACCGATGACCACACGGACCCCCTCCTTGGCCAGATCGGCGGGGCCGGTGATATTCAGAGGATTTCCCTTCTGCACCGCGATCACCGGGATGTGGCGCACCAGAGGGGTGGAGGACTCCACCAGCTGCGCCACCGGCTTGACCTCCTGCTCGGAACCGGCGATGAAGAAGTCGCCCTCCTGGGCGGTATTGATCTGAGTCTGAATCTGAGCGGCGTTGGCGCAGGTCACCTCCACCGTGCAGCCGGTCTGATCCTGGAAGGCCTGGGCGATCTCAGCAAAGGGGTCCTTCATACCTGCGCCGCAGAAGACCAGCAGGGTGTGGCCGCTGAGATCTGCAACAGCCGGGGTGGTCTCCACAGCGGCGGGGATTGTCTCCGGGGCGGACGGCGTGGTCTCCGCCGGGGCAGGGTTGGAGCAGCCCGCCAGCATAGACAGCGCCAGCAGGGCGGACAGGGTCAGGGATACCAGTTTCTTCATGACAAACACCTCCAAGGTTTGCCACGAGTATACCAAAATCCCCTTACCCGGTATGTTGTCCGGACAACTTTTCTGGAAAAAGCGTAAACCGATTCTTGCGGAAGGTGAGCACCCCTTCCCCCTCCAGCTCCTTCAGGGTATGGGAGAGGACTGAGCGGTTGAGGCAGAGGTCGTTGGCCATGGCCTCCCGGTCGAAGGGGATGGTAAAGGTGGTGCTCCCCGACCGCCCGGCCTGGGCGGTCAGGTACTTCAAAATCCGCTGTCTGGCACTTTTCACCGAAAGAGCATCAATTTTATAATATTTTCGGATGTTCTGGTTGGATACGAAGTGGAGCAGATTGCCCAGCAGGGCCAGCCGCAGCTCCGCCGGCAGGGCGGGGTCGCTCAGCCGGTCCACGGGAACGCTCCAGGTGGTACAGCGCTCCAGGGTGCACACCGAGTAAGGGCTGGTGCGCCTGGGGGTGCAGGCCACCTCCCCCGCCACCAGATAGCCGGGAAAAAGCTGCTGGTAAAGAAATTCCGAGCCGTCGGCGTCCAGTCGGACCGCCCGCATGGCGCCGGAGAGCAGCACCTCCAGCCGGTCCACCCGCTCCCCTTCCTGAATGACCACCCGGTTGGCGGGGTACTCCTCCCGCCTGCCCCCCAGCAGGGGCGCCACCCGGTCCGCTTCCAGGTCCCGGAAGAGCACACTGCCCGCCAGGATCTCACGGTCCTCCATGGTCCCGCCTCCTTGCCCGCAAGGATAGCACGCCCCGGTCTTTTTTGCAACCGCCGGGGCATACAGGCAGGAAAACCCGTTCTGCCGCACTTGTTTTTGCCGTTCTTGTTTGATATAATAACGTGTCATCTTGTATTTGATCGCAGTTGGGAGGTCCCTATGCGTAAGAATAAGCTAACTCATCTGGTAGAGCCCAGTCTGAGGCTGTATTTCCTCTGTCTGGTGGTGTTTGCCATCATTACCGCCTTTTTCTCTGTCCCCGCTGCGGTGGCGGAGCTGGCGGTGGTGGTCATTCTCTACCTCTACTTCCGCCGCAGCAATGCCCTGCGGCAGAAGGAGATTTTAAAGTACATTGAAAACGTGACCTGCAACATGGACTCGGCCACCAAGGACACCATGGTGAACGCCCCTCTGCCCATGGTCATCTTCCGGCCGGAAAATGACGAGGTCATCTGGTCCAACGACCGGTTCCTCCAGATCACCGGGGAGCGGGAGCACCTCTTTGACGCCAAGATCACGGCGGCGGTGCCCGACTTTTCCTCCCGCTGGCTGATGGAGGGCAAGACCGAGTGCCCCACCGAGGTGCGCATCGGGGACCGGCGGTTTTTGGTGTTCGGCCATCTGGTCCGCACCGAGGAGCAGGGAGCCAGAGGCTATCTGGCCACCACCTACTGGGTGGACGTTACCGACTTTGCCACTGTGCGGGACGAGTTCTATGCCACCCGCCCCGTGGTGGCCATCCTGACGGTGGACAACTACGAGGAGCTGATGAAGGGCGCCAACGACAGCGCCAAGTCGGCCATGCGCAGCGAGATCGACGACCGGCTGGCCCAGTGGGTTGCCCCCGCCCAGGGTGTGTTTACCCGGTATGAGCGGGACCGCTACCTCTTCCTCTTTGAGGAGCGCTTCCTGGCCCAGTTCCAGGAGGGCAAATTCTCCATTCTGGATACCGTGCGCCAGGTGACCAGCCCCTCGGGCATCCAGGCTACCCTGTCCATCGGCATTGGCAAGGACGGCGACAATCTGGGCGATTTGTTCCAGTACGCCGCTCTGTCGGTGGAAATGGCCCTTAGCCGGGGCGGCGACCAGGTGGTGGTCAAGAACAAGTTCAACTTCGAGTTCTTCGGCGGACGCACCAAGGAGCTGGAGAAGCGCACCAAAGTGAAGAGCCGGGTTATGGCCAACGCCCTGGGCGAGCTGATGGCCGACGCCTCCACCGTGTTCGTCATGGGCCACAAGTACCCCGATCTGGACTGTATCGGCGCCGCCGCCGGCGTGTGCGCCATGGCCCGGAAAAAGGGCACCCCGGTCCACATTGTCCGGGAGCCGGGGGTCAATCCGGCCAGCGAGATGAGCGACCGGCTGAGCCAGGTCCCCGAGTACAAGGACGTGTTCCTCTCCCCCCAGGATGCCATTCTGCTGGCCGACTCCAACTGCCTGTTGGTGGTGGTGGATACCAACCGTCCCGAGCAGGTGGTGAGCCAGGACCTGCTGGAGGCGGTCCACAAGGTGGCGGTCATCGACCACCACCGCCGCGCCTCCTCCTATATCGCCGACGCCGCCCTCAACTTCCACGAGCCCTACGCCTCCTCCGCCAGTGAGCTGGTCACCGAGTTGTCCCAGTATCTGCTGGAGCCTGCCGACCTGCTGAAGATCGAGGCGGAGGCCCTGCTGGCGGGCATGGTGCTGGACACCAAACAGTTTACCATGCGCACCGGCAGCCGCACCTTTGAGGCGGCGGCCTTCCTGCGCCGCTCCGGCGCCGACACCGGCGACGTGAAGAAGCTGTTCCAGAACGATCTGGACGGCACCATTGCCAAGTACGACATCATCCAGACCGCCCGGATGTACAAGGACGGCATTGCCGTGGCCCGTGTGGACCACACCGTAGGCCGCATCACTGCCGCCCAGGCTGCCGACGAGCTCTTAAACATCTCGGGCATCGACACCTCCTTTGTTCTCTTCCCCGACAATGAGGGACGGGTCATCCTGTCCGCCCGAAGCATGGGGGATGTGAACGTACAGGTGGTGCTGGAGAAGCTGGGCGGCGGCGGCAACGCCGCCACCGCAGGCGCCCAGGTCCCCGGCAAGACGGTGGACGAGGTGACCAAGCTGCTCCTCCAGGCCATTGATCAGTATCTGGAGGATGAATAAAAAAGCCTTCCCCTCGGGGGAAGGTGCCCCCGTAGGGGGCGGATGAGGGATCCGATACCATTTCCCTCATCAGTCACGCTTTGCGTGACAGCTTCCCCCTGGGGAAGCCTAACAGGAAGGAGATAATAGTTATGAAAGTGATTTTGCAGCAGGATGTAAAGGGCCAGGGCAAGAAGGGCCAGATGATCGAGGCCAGCGACGGCTACGCCCGCAACTTCCTTCTTCCCCGCAAGCTGGCGGTTCTGGCCACCGCGGAGAATATCAACACCATGAAGATGCAGGAGAAGGCCAAGGCCGCCCAGATGGCCGCCGAGAAGGCGGAGGCCGAGGCCACCGCCGCCAAGCTGAAGGAGCTCTCCGTCAAGGTTGCGGCCAAGGCGGGCAACGGCGGCCGGCTTTTCGGCGCCGTCACCACCAAGGAGATCGCCGACGCCCTCAGCGCCCAGCACGGCATCACGATCCAGAAGACCAAGATCGTGCAGGATGAGCCCATCAAGGCCTTCGGCACCTACGAGCTGAAGGTGAAGCTGGGCTACGAGGTCACCGGCACCCTGAAGGTGGTCGTGGCCGAGCAGTAAGACTGTCCAGGGGGTATCCCATACCCCCTGGATACAAAACCGCCGCGCCGCGTTGCGGCACAACGGTTTTGATACCCCCGGTTTCGCGCCCCGCGGCGCGGGTCGAGGTGTTTTCCGGAGAAATGAATTCCCCGGAAAACAGATTATGAACAGAGGCATATGTAGGGGAGGTGAAGGAACATGGCAACCGAAGAGGAACTGCTGCTGCGGCAGATGCCCCACAGCGTGGAGGCCGAGCAGAGCGTGCTGGGCGCCATGCTCATCGACGCCCGGTGCGTACCCGATGTGATCGAGGAGCTGAAGCCTGAGGACTTCTACCTGCGCACCAACCGGGAGATCTACGAGACCATCTACTCCATGTTCAACTTCTCCCTCACCATTGACCCGGTGACCGTGCTGGACCATATGCGCCAGAACGGGGTATACGACGAGAACACCTCCCGCAGCTATATCCTCCAGCTGATGGAGGTCACCCCCACGGCGGCCAACGTGAAGGAGTATGTGGCCATCGTCAAGGACAAGGCCCTGCTTCGCCGCATTGCCGAGACGGCGGGGGATCTCACCGCCCTGGTGCAGGAGGGCACCGGCACCGGTCAGGAGGTGCTGGAGGCCGCCGAACAGCGGATCTATGCCATCCGTCAGGGCCGGGCCTCCCAGGGCCTGACCCACATCTCCGGCGTCATTCTCAACGTGTATGAGCGCCTCAATGAGCTGGCCGCCAGCGATTCCGCCGTGCCCGGCCTGAGTACCGGCCTGCCCGACGTGGATATGGCTATCTCCGGTCTGAACAAGTCCGACCTGATCCTGTTGGCCGCCCGACCCGGCATGGGCAAGACCTCCTTCGCCCTGAATATGCTGCTCCACGCCGGCAAGTTCTCCGGCAAGACGGTGGTCTTTTTCTCTCTGGAAATGAGCCGGGAGCAGCTGGCCATGCGCCTCATCTCCGGCGAGGCCTTCGTGGACAACAAGAAGCTGGTCACCGGCAAGCTGGGCGAGGAGGACTGGTCCAAGATTGCCGCCGCCTCGGCGGCCCTCAACCAGACCCAGATTCTCATTGACGACAACCCCGCCCTCTCCGTGGCCGACATGAACGCCAAGTGCCGCCGGGTGGATAATCTGGGCCTGGTGGTCATAGACTACCTCCAGCTCATGACCTCCGCCGGCGGTCCCACCCGCAGCAGCGACAACCGCCAGCAGATCGTCTCCGACATCTCCCGTGCCCTGAAGATCATGGCCAAGGAGCTCAACGTGCCGGTGGTCTGTCTGTCCCAGCTGTCCCGTGGTCCCGAGAGCCGCCAGAACAAGCGGCCCATGCTGTCCGACCTGCGTGAGTCGGGCGCCATCGAGCAGGACGCCGATATCGTCATGTTCCTCTACCGGGACGACTACTATAATGAGACCAGTGAGAACCACAACCTGGCCGAGTGCATCATCGCCAAGAACCGTCATGGCGAGACCGGCACGGTGGAGCTGCAGTGGCTGCCCGAGTACACCACCTTCTCTTCCATCGACCGGAGACACAGTGAGTATTAGAATCACCCCTACAGGAACACCACAGGAGAACACCTTTATGCTGGAAACCGTCAAGGCCCTCACAACCGAATACGATATGCTCCCCCGGGGGGGTAAGGTGCTTTGTGCCGTATCCGGCGGGGCCGACTCCATCTGCCTGCTCCACCTGCTCCACAGCCTGTCGGCTGAGGGTGGCTTCCAGGTGGCCGCCGCCCACTACCACCACGGGATGCGGGGAGAGGCCGCCGATGCTGACGCCGCCTTTGTGGAACACTTCTGCAAAGAGCGGAACATCCCCTGCGTGGTGGAGAGGGGCGACGTGTACGGTGAAGCCGCCCGCCGCGGCCTGGGGGTGGAGGAGACCGGCCGGGAACTGCGGTATGAGTTCCTCCGCCGTACGGCGGAACAGCTGGGCTGTGACCGCATCGCCACCGCCCACAACGCCGACGACAATCTGGAGACCCTGCTGCTCCACCTGACCCGTGGAGCCGGGCTCCACGGTCTGGCAGGCATCCCGCCCCGCCGGGGAGACCTGGTGCGCCCCCTGCTCACCACCCCACGGGCGGACATTGAAGCCTATCTGGAAGAGCACCACCTGGCCCATGTGGAGGACTGCACCAACACCGACGAGCGCTACGCCCGCAATAAGCTGCGCCGCCAGGTAATTCCGGTACTGCGGGAGCTGAACCCCCGGCTGACCGAGCGCTCTGTGGAAACGATGGGTTATCTCCGGGCCGACAACGACTACCTCAACGCCCAGGCCGCCATGGCTTGCAGCCATGCCCGCTGGGCGGAGGACGACCTGGTCATCGAGGCCCACTACATTGCAGAACTGCCCGCCGCCATTGCCCCCCGGGCGGCCCGCCGCCTGTTGGAAATGACGGGGGACGGCAACACCGACTGTTCCGCCGCCCATTTGAAAGCGGTGGTGGACCTGGCCGTGGGAGACGATCCCTCGGCGGTGGCCTTCCTGCCCAACGGGCGGCTGGCCCAGCGGGTGTACAAGGAGCTGCTCATTACCACCCAGAGCGACAACCCGGTGATGACCCCCTGCCCTCTGAACACCGACGGAGAGACCGCCCCGGAGGGCACCGACTGGCGCTGCTCCTGTCGGGCAGTAACCTGTCCCCCCAAAGAGCAGCAAAAGCCCAACGCCTGGTATTTATCTCAGGAGGTTCAGGGGTCCCTGGTCCTGCGTCCCCGTCAGACGGGGGATGAACTGGCCCTGCCGGGCCGGGACACCAAAACCCTGAAAAAATGGATGATCGACGAGAAAATTCCTCGTCGGGACCGGGACCGCATCCCGGTGCTGGCGGATGAACGGGGCGTGCTGGCGGCAGCCGGTCTTGGCCCCCATAGAGACCGTATGGCCCAGCCCGGCCAACCGGCCTGGGAAGTGGTATTCTGGAAGGAAAGGTAAGGAGAAGTATGGAACATATTTTGGACAAAGACGTTGAGCGGGTCCTCTTTTCCGAGGAGGAGCTGAAAAACCGGGTGGCGGAGATCGCCGCTCAGATCGACAAGGACTATGAAGGCAAGCAGCCTCTGCTGGTGAGCGTACTGCGTGGCTCCTTCGTCTTTATGGCCGACCTGGTGCGGCAGATCCACCTGCCCTGCACCGTGGATTTCATGGCGGTGTCCTCCTACGGCGCCGGCACCTCCAGCTCCGGCCAGGTCAAGATCATCAAGGACCTGTCCGAGCAGATCGAGGGCAAGGACCTGATTGTGGTGGAGGACATTCTGGACAGCGGCAACACCCTGAGCTACCTGCTCCAGCTGCTCCAGGCCCGCAAGCCCGCCTCCGTGCGGCTGTGCACCCTGCTGGATAAGCCTTCCCGCCGGGTGAAGGAAGTGGAGGTCAGCTACTCCGGCTTCTCCATCCCCGACTACTTCGTGGTGGGTTACGGCCTGGACTACGCGGAGAAGTACCGCAATCTGCCCTACATCGGCGTGCTGAAGCCCTCCGTGTACGGCGGGGAATAAGGCTCCTCAAATCTACCCGGAAAGGACGTGTCTGTTCCTTGAAACGTAACGGAAGCCTGCGGGATGTAGGCTTTTATGTACTCATTGCCATTTTGCTGATCGTATCCATCTTTATCCTCCGGGGCGGCATGAACACCGGGGACAACATGACCTACGGCCAGGTCCGCCGCCTGCTGGAACAGCAGCAGGTCACCAAGGTGGAGCTGGACAATAAAACCGTCACCCTCTGGCTGAAGGAGGCGGTGGGCGGCAAAGCCACCGTCACCTACGACGTGGCCAATCCCCAGTGGTTCTACAACGACTTCAACGACCTGATCGTGGAGCAGATGCAGCTGGGGATTATCCAGGACTACGACTACCCCGCCGGCTTCGAGCCTCCCTTCTGGGTCAGCTTCCTGCCCTGGATCGCGGTGCTGGTGGTCTTTGGAATGCTTTGGTACTTCATGTTCCTCCGCCAGGCTGGCGGCGGGGGCGGAGGCGGCGGAGCCGACCGCACCGCCCGCTTTGGCCGGGCCCGTACCCGCACCGGCGCCGACGAGCAGAAGAAGGTCACCTTTGACGACGTGGCCGGCGCCGAGGAGGAAAAGGGAGAACTGCAGGAGATCGTGGAGTTCCTCAAGGACCCCCGCCGGTTCCTGGACCTGGGTGCCCGTATCCCCAAGGGCGTACTGCTGGTGGGCCCTCCCGGCACCGGTAAAACCCTGCTGGCCAAGGCGGTGGCCGGAGAGGCCGGGGTCCACTTCCTGTCCATCTCTGGCTCCGACTTCGTGGAGCTGTATGTGGGCGTAGGCGCCAGCCGTGTCCGTGACCTGTTTGACCAGGCCAAGAAGAACGCCCCCGCCATTGTGTTTATCGACGAGATCGACGCCGTGGGCCGCCAGAGAGGCGCGGGCCTGGGCGGCGGTCACGACGAGCGGGAGCAGACCCTCAACCAGCTGCTGGTGGAGATGGACGGCTTCGGCAACAACGAGGGCGTGGTGGTCATGGCGGCCACCAACCGTCAGGACATTCTGGACCCCGCCCTGCTGCGTCCCGGCCGGTTCGACCGGCAGGTCTATGTGGGCTATCCCGACATTAAGGGCCGTGAGGCCATCCTGAAGGTCCACGCCCGCAACAAGCCCCTGGGAGACGACGTATCCCTGGCGGAGCTGGCCAAGGGCACCGGCGGTTTCACCGGCGCGGACCTGGAGAACCTGATGAACGAGGCCGCCCTGCTGGCCGCCCGCCAGCACCGCCGCTTCATCGGCATGAAGGACCTGAACGAGGCTGTCATTAAGGTCATCGCCGGTCCCGAGAAGAAGAGCCGGGTGGTCATTGAGCGGGAGCGCAAGCTCACCGCCTACCATGAGGCGGGCCACGCCATTGTGATCCACGACCTCAAGACCCAGGACCCGGTCCACCAGATCACTATCATCCCCCGGGGTATGGCAGGCGGCATGACCATCTCCCTGCCCCAGGAGGATGTGACCTTCCAGTCCAAACAGCAGCTCACCGAGCGCATTGCCGTCTGTCTGGGCGGCCGGGCCGCCGAGCAGCTGGCCCTGGGCGATATCTCCACCGGAGCGGGCAACGACCTGCAGAAGGCCAGCGCCATCGCCCGCAATATGGTCACCCGCTACGGCATGAGCGACAAGGTGGGCAACGTGGTCTTTGACTCCGGCCACGACGAGGTGTTCATCGGCCGCTCCATGGCCCAGACCAAGAACTACTCGGAAGAGGTGGCCGCCCTCATCGATCAGGAGATCAAGGGCCTCATCGACGGCGCCTACAACCGCTGTGTGGAGATCCTCTCCGCAAGGCGGAATGAGCTGGACTTTGTGGCCGACTACCTGCTGAAGTACGAGAACATGGACGCCGCCGCCTTCGAGCTGGTGTTCACCGATCCCGCCGCCGTCCAGCCCCCCGCCGCCTATCAGGCGGTCGAGGAGGCCCAGGAGGAGGAATCCGATCCTCAGGATGAGCAGGAGTAACCCCTAAAAACAAAAACACGGTGTATTTTCCTTTCCAGAAAATACACCGTGTTTTATTTATTTCAGTTCCAGACCGGACAGATACCGCCGGGCCAGGTCAAAGCCGTGACTAGCGGCAATGTGGCGGATGCGCTGACGGCCCATGGACAGGTTCACCTTACGGACCCAGGTACCGTCGGGGGTAGCCAGGCCGATGAACACCAGCCCCACCGGGTTGCCCCGCTCGTCGGGATCGGGCCCCGCCACGCCGGTGGTGGAGATAGCCAGGTCACAGCCCAGCACCTTCCGGGCCCCCTCGGCCATGGCCCGGGCCACCGGTTCGCTGACAGCACCGTACTGGTCCAGCAGGTCCTGATCCACACCCAGGACGGTGTGCTTCACTTCGGTGACATAGCTCACCACGCCCCCCCGGAACACCGAGGATACCCCGGCCAGATCGGTCATCCGCTTGGCCACCAGGCCACCGGTGCAGCTCTCGGCGCTGCCCAGGGTGAGGCTCTTCTCCTTCAGGAGAGCAAAGACCGCCGCCTCCAGGGAGGGAATATCCACTCCATACACCAGAGGCCCGAAGTGGGCTTTCAGGTCGGCCTCCACCGGGTCGATGAGGGCGTGGGCGCTCTCCTCATCGCCGGCCTTGGCGGTGATCCGCAGCTCGCACTCCCCCTCCTTGGCGTAGGGGGCCAGGGTGGGGTTGGTCATGGCGTTCATCCGCTCCCGCAGCTGAGCCTCCATGGAGGACTCCCCGATGCCGAACAGCTTCAGGGTGCGGGACACAATGACCCCGTCGGCCAGGTCCTTCAGATAGGGGACCACCCGGTAGGTGAACATGGCCTTGCACTCCCGGGGCGGGCCGGGGAGCATGATGACCCGGACACCATCGGCCTCAAAGGCCACGCCGGGGGCGGTGCCCCAGTCGTTGTCCAGCACGGTGCAGCCCTCAGGCAGCATGGCCTGCTGGTAGTTGTTGTCCGTCATGGGGCGGTTGGGGTGGAGACGCTGGAAATAGGCCTCGATCCGCCGGGCGGAGGGCTCATGAAACACCAGCTGCCTGCCGAAGCACTGAGCCAGCACATTCTTGGTCAGGTCGTCGCAGGTGGGGCCCAGGCCGCCGGTGGTGATAATGATATCCGCTCGGGTCTTGGCCAGCTCCACGGCGGCTTTCAGCCGGTCCGGATTATCCCCCACCACCGTGTGGTAGTAGACGTTAATGCCCAGGGCACTCAGCCCCTGGGACAGCATCTGGGCGTCGGTGTTGGCGATATTGCCCAGCAAAAGTTCTGTACCTACCGCAATGAGTTCGGCGGTGTGGGACATGGAAAAAACCTCCTATCGCCAACACCGGCATCGGCGGCTAGTGCCGCCGCAAATGCGTAGCGCAGCGAAGCATTTCCGCAGGGCGGATTCATTCCGCCCGAGGATGTAAAAGATATGGGGTCCCTGCGGAATCAGTGATTCCGCGGGGAGTTGGCGATGTTGCCCAGCAGCAATTCCGTACCCACGGCAATGAGTTCCGCGGTATGAGACATGAGGAAACACTTCCTTTGTTGGATTGGGAAAGAGGTGGTTCAGACCTGGATACGCTCGATGCCCTCCACGGCGGCTTTCACCAGGCCCTCCACGTCCAGGGCCTCCTCGGCGTGCTCCAGCTCCCCCAGCACCGGCCGCAGCCGGGGATGGCGGGGGGTGAACACGGTGCAGCAGTCCTCGTAGGGCAGGATGGAGGTCTCAAAGGTGTTGATCTTACGGGCGATCCGCACGATCTCCTCCTTATCCATGCCCACCACAGGGCGCAGAATGGGCAGGTCGCACACGGCGGTGGTGGCCCGCATGGCCTCCATGGTCTGGCTGGCCACCTGGCCCAGGCACTCGCCGGTGACGATGGCCCCGGCGCCGCATCGGGCGGCTACCGCCTGGGCAATGCGCATCATGAACCGGCGCATGAGGACGGTAAACAGCTCCTCGGGGCACTTGCGGCGCAGTTCTTCCTGGATCTGAGTAAAGGGCACCACATGGACGGTGAGCCGTCCGCACCAGGGGGTAAGCAGCTTGGCCAGGTCCAGCACCTTCTGCTTGGCCTCCTCGGAGGTGTAGGGGTAGGAGAAGAAGTGGACCATCTCCAGAGCAATGCCCCGCTTGGCGATCATCCAGGAGGCCACCGGGGAGTCGATGCCGCCGGAGAGCAGGCTCACCGCCCGGCCCCCAACGCCCACCGGCAGACCGCCGGCCCCCGGTTCCGGGTCGGCGTGGACATAGGCGGCGTAGTCCCGTACTTCAAGATAGACGGTGAGCTCCGGATTGTGTACGTCCACCTTCAAGTTGGGGTATTTCTCGTCCAACTCGCCCCCCACATACTGGGACAGCTGAATGGAGGTCATGGGGAAGGTCTTGTCGGCCCGCTTGGACTCCACCTTGAAGGTATGGGCGGCGGCCAGCTTGTCCCCCAGGTACTCAATGGCGGTCTGGAGCATGGCGTCCTTGTCCTTCTCGCAGGCCCGGGCCCGGCTCAGGCCCACCACGCCGAACAGCTTGGTCATGGCCTCCCAGGCCCCGTCCAGGTCGCAGTTGTCGTTTTTGGGCTCCACATACATGGTGGACTGCTTGCAGTACACCTTGAAATCACCGTGGTGCTTCAGGCGTCGCTTGGCGTTGGCAATCAGCTTATCCTCAAAGGTGCGGCGGTTCAGGCCCTTCAGGACCAGCTCCCCCAGCTTGAGCAGAATGATCTCGTTCAATGGTAGGTCTCCTTTATCAATGGTTTATAAATCCCGTTTCTTTTGCAGGCGGATGTCCTCTCCGTAGAAGGGCAGCACCCGGTACTCCCCCTCCAGCCGGGAGGAAATTTGGGGTGTGTAGCGCTGGCGCACCTGGGTCATGGTCAGGTTGGAGGAGATCACCGTCTGTTTTCCCGCCATGAGCCGGGAGTTGACCAGGGTATACAGGGCGGACTGGACGAAGGGGGTGGTGAGCTCGCTGCCCAGATCGTCCAGAATCAGCAGGTCGCAGCCCAGGTAGCGCTTTGTCTCGTCTTTGGCCTCGTCGGCATCCAGCTTGTCCCGGGCAAACTTTTGCTCCTCAAACCGGGCAAACACGTTGACCGCCGTATCGTATACCACGGAGAAGCCGTTTTCCGACACGGTGCGGGCAATGCAGGCGGACAGGAAGGTCTTGCCCAGTCCCGGCGCACCGGAGAGGAACAGGTTGCGCAGCTTGAACCGCCCGAACTTCCGGGCGTAGTTGGAGCACAGGTCGAAGATGAACTCCATGTTCTCCCGGGGCGACATGACCTCCCCCGGCCAGGGCAGAGGGGAGTAGTAATCCATGGAGAAGGTCTCAAAGGACTGCTCCCCCAGATCCAGCAGCTTGGACAGCTCCTTGATCTGCTCCTCACCGCACAGCTTTTTCAGGCAGGTACACATCTGGGCGCCCACCCAGCCGGTATCGTTGCACTTGGGGCAGGCGGGCTGCTCGTCCAGGGCGTCGGCCCCCCAGCCGTTCTGGAGGAGCAGTTGGGTGCGCTCGGCCTGGAGGGACAGGTTGTGGTCCTTGATGACCTGGATGGAGGGACCGGGGTCCCGCCCCTCCCGCAGAGAGGAGGCGATGATCTGGTACACCGTCCCCTTCAGCTCCTTGTCGATCTCCCGGACCCGGGGCAGCTGGGCATAGATCGCCGTCTTGCGGCGGGCAAGCGCCTCCTCCCGCCGGCGGCGGCCCTCCTCCAGCCGCTTGGTGGCCCGGTAGAGCACACTGGCTTCGTATCCCATGGCTTATCCCTCCTTGTCCCGTTCCTTCTCCTGCCGGAGAAATTCCCGCATCCGTTCCAGATCCTCCCGCACACGCCGGTCCACATCGCCGGGGGCGGCGGGGTGGTCCTGCATGGCCGGCCTGCTGCCGGCGGAGGGGGCGCTCTGGGCCGTCCGGGCGGGCTTGTCCCCCGCCTCGATCTCCGCCAGGGTATGTAGGTTCTTCTTGTGCCAGCCCGTCAGGATGCCGTTCATGTAATCCCAGTCCATCTGCTGCTTCTTGTACACCGTCTTTTCGTAGGCCAGCCGCAGCACGTCGTCGGAAAAGCCCATGTCGGTCCAGGCCGCCACCTTCCGCTTCTCCTTCTCCACCAGGGGCCGGGGCTTGAGACCCAGCAGCTGGAGGATGGCTCCCTCCCGGGTGCGGTAGAGGCTCTTGCGTTTCAGGTGGGCGTCGGCGGCCTGGGCGGTGTCCACCCCCAGCCGCTTCCAGGCAAAGCCCTCCTTCAGCACCTGGGACATCCGGGGCTTCTGGCCTACGCCGTATTTCCGTTCAAACTCCTCCACGCACCAGCTCACCAGCAGGCAGATCACCTCGGCGGGGAGAGCCAGGTAGTCATACAGGGTATACAGGCTCTTCAGATCGGCGGTGGACAGCACTTTGCCCAGCCGCCGCTGGACCTCGTTCACCAGACCGGGGAAGGTAGAGGTGGTGTCCTCGATCTCCCGGGTGATGTCGGCGGCGGTGTAGTCCGGCGGACCCTGGGGGGCGGGGATGGGGGGGGCCTCGGCCTGGGTCTTGCCGTCGGACAGGCCCAGATTCACCAGGGCGGCGGAGGCCTCCTCCAGCCGCTGGCCGTCCCATTTGAGCCCCTTCCGGGCCTGAGCGGGGTCCAGCACCCCACCGTGGCGGAGTAGCCACAGGTAGAGCAGAGCGGCGTCCCCATTGCCGCAGGCGGTGAGCCGGTCGGCGGCCCGGGCGTCCATGGATATGATATTGCCCGGCAGCAGCAGCTCCGGCATAGGGCATCCCTCTTTCCCTCGTGATCTCGTACTTGTTATCATACCACATTCCGGGGGTTGGGCACAATCCCGCAGTAAACATTTCCGGAGATGTGTTTTTCTTGGGAATCGATTGCATTCCAAAGGAAAAATGGTACAATGATTGTGAAGAGATCCACCTGCAAGCCTGGGAAAGGGGGCCTTGCCATGACCCGGCGGAGTTACCTCTGGCTGCTGTGTGCCGTCAGCCTGCTGCTCACCCTGCGAAGCGTTTACCAGATCGGGAAAACCCTGTGGGTAGGCGGGGCGGCTGGCCTGCTCCCCAACGCCATCCTGCTGGCCTGCCTGATTGCTGTGGACGGCTATCTGCTGTGGAGCGCCCTCCGTGCCGCTCCGACGGTGGAGGCCCCGCCCTCCCCGGGACAAAAAGCCCCCCTCTGCCGGGTGGGCTGGACCTGCCTTCGGATTCTGGCCGCGGCGGGACTGTTGGTCCTCTTCCTGAAAGATCTGCTGCCCCTCTGGTCCGTGTTTCTCCTGCTGGGTGTGGTAATCCTGCTGATGGCACTCATCGCCTGGCGGTTCTGCCGCTGCTCTCGCTGCGGCGGACGGCTGCGGGAGCGGGACGTGGGCGCGGAGGGCATCTGCCCCCATTGCGGGGCCCGGTTATAATTGCACTTTCAAGCCCATGGGCGGAATCCGTGGATTCCGTCCATGGGCTTTTTGTTTGTCTTTCCCCGGCAAACAGCCTGTGTTCCCTTGAAAAGTCATACAAAATACGGGGGCAACGGAGCGTTGCCCCCCTACAGCAACGGGAAAATGGTTTACAAGCAACAGGTCCTGGGCTACGCTGTTGAGGCGGTGAAAGAATCCGAAAGGGCTGATTACAAAACATAGGAGGGAACTGCATGAAAAAGAACCGTTCTGTTATTCCGTTTTTGGGCGGCGTCCTGGCCACGATCCTGACGGCTGGCTGCCTTACCACCGCCTTGGCCGCCTCCGGTCTGGTCTCCTTCAATCCGGTAAATCTGGACCTCAACGGGCGCACCATCTTTGCTTCCGGGGACACACTGAAAACCGAGGGCGGCCAGGAAATTCCGTCCAGCATCGTCTACACCGACCAGGCGGGCGGCGGCACTACCTATCTGCCCCTGCGGACCATCGCCAACCTGCTGGACGTACCCATCACCTGGGACGGGACCGAAACGACCGTCGTGCTGGGCCGGGGCGATGGGGGCGGCATTACGGTGGAACCGGGTACCGGGGCGTCCGCATGGGATTCCCTTCCGCTGCATCAGGCGGGAAAGACCGCAGGGCCCTTTGCCGAGGTCCAGCCCGACGCCCGGAAAGGCGGCATCATGCTGCTGGAGGAGACACAGTTCCGCTCGGGCAGCAATTTTAGCCGGGACATCCCCTTTGTGGGCGCCAATGGCCGCTATGTCAGCATCACCGTAACCAACAACAGCACCCACCCTCTGCTGTTCCAGGCCGGGCACCTGTATGCCACGGGGCGGGATATGCTCGCCACCCAGATCCCCGCCGGGGCCACCGTCACCCGCACCTTTGAGGCGCTGGAGAGCGGTGCAGCCATTCAGCCCCGCTTTGGCGTAGACATCTCCACCGGCAGCGGAGAGGGCGGAACGGTGGATATTCAGATTTCCGCGGTACAGTTCAACGGGTAACGCCCCGAATCTTACCAGATTCAGGCGGGTTGCGGAATGGGGAAAAGAACAGTAGAATGAGAGGTACTAACTCCTGCATACGCTGCGCTGTTGAGGTGAAAAAACATGGATTTGACAGAAAGACTGGCCCAGGCCCGGAAGGCCCGGGGGCTTTCCCAAGCCGAGGCGGCGGAGCGGATGAACGTATCCCGGCAGGCCATCTCCCGGTGGGAGACCGGAACGGGGATGCCCACCCTGGATAACCTGATCCAGATGGGCAAGCTGTACCAGGTATCTCTGGATGAGCTGGTATACGGCGCGGGAGGAGCGGAGGTCCCGGAAGAGATTCCGGAACCGGCGGCATTGACGGAAGAGCCGGAGCCGGTACAGGCCCACAAAGGCCGAAGGCACCTTTTGCCGGTGGTGTTGGGGCTTGTGGCCGTGGGGGTCCTGGCCCTGGGGATTTGGGGCAGCGGCCTGATGAACAGCAGCAAGAGCAAACAGAGCGGCTCGGTCATCGTGGTGGGCGGAATGGAGCAGGATTGGGACAAGCTGCCGCTGGACCGGGCGGGGGAGCAGGTAGGCCCCTTCGGCGAGGTGGAGCCTGTGGAGCAGGAAATGGGCATCCATGTGCTGGAGGATACCGAATACCGCTCGGGCAGCGATTTTGAACGAGATATCTCCTTTATAGGCACCAATGGCCGCTATCTCAGCGTCACCGTCACCAACAACGGTACCCAGCCCCTGCTGTTCCAGGCCGGTTACCTGCAAGAAAACGGGCGGGATATGCTGGAAACTCAGATTCCCGCCGGAGCCACCGTCACCCGTACCTTTGAGGCGCTGGAGAGCGACGGCGATAACCAGCCCCGCTTCGGCGTGGACATCTCCCCCGCCAGCGGCGCGGGCGGTACAGTGGACATCCAGATCTCTGCGGTGCAGTTCAAAGGATAAAGGGCTAAGGCCCGTGGGCGGAATGAATCATTCCGCCCACGGGCCTTTTGCGCGCCCTCGAAAATTCACGAAGAATTTGTTTTTCTTCCAGGGCTGGATGTGATATAATACTGTAAATTATTATGGTCAGGAGGGGTTTGCATGAAAAACCGCGTCGCCGTTACCATCGCCGGGCAGGAGTACACCCTGGTGGGCACCGAGGACGCCGGCTATACCGAGAAGGTGGCAGCCCACGTGGACGAAAAGGTGCGGGAGGTCATGGAGGGCGCCCGCGTCTCTCTGGTGGACGGTGCCGTCCTGGCGGCGGTGAACATTGCCGACGAATATTTTAAAGAGGTGGAGGCGGCAGAGAATCTGCGCCGCCAGCTGAAGGAATATCTGGAGGAAGCCACCAAGCTGAAGATGGAGCTCTCCGAGGCCAAGCGGGAGATCTTCAAGCTGCAGAATAAGAAGTAAGGAAACGGGGGGCGTTCTGCCCCCCTGCTCCGGGAGGGATCGTATGTTGGAACTGCTCGCCCCCGCCGGGTCCATGGAGGCCGTGGCGGCGGCTGTACAGAACGGCGCGGACGCCGTCTATTTGGGATACGGAGATTTTAATGCCCGCCGCAACGCGAAGAATTTCTCCCGGGAGGAATTTGCGGCGGCGGTTTCTTATTGCCATGTGCGGGGAACCAAGGTGTATCTGACCCTGAACACCCTGCTCACCGACCGGGAGCTGCCTCAGGCCGCCGACTTTGCCGTGGAGGCCAGCACCCTGGGGGCCGACGCGGTGCTGGTGCAGGATATGGGCGTACTGCGGATGGTGCGCCAGGTGGCCCCCGATCTGCCCATCCACGCCTCCACCCAGATGACCGTCCACAATCTGGACGGCGTCAAAATGGTGGCCGATCTGGGCATGACCCGTGCGGTGCTCTCCCGGGAGCTGTCCCGGGACCAGATCGAATATATCTGCCAGCACTCTCCCATTGAGATCGAGGTATTTGCCCACGGCGCGCTGTGTATGTGCTACTCGGGCCAGTGCTTCCTCTCCTCCGTCATCGGGGGCCGTTCCGGCAACCGGGGCCTGTGCGCCCAGCCCTGCCGGCTGAAATACGGTTGGGAGGGCAAGGCAGACTCCTACCCCCTGTCCCTGAAGGATCTGTCTCTGGCGGGTTACCTGCGCCAGCTGCGGAAAATGGGGGTAAAATGCGTCAAGCTGGAGGGCCGGATGAAGCGGCCTGAGTATGTGGCGGTGGTCACCGGCATCTTCTCCCGGGCCATCCATGAGGACCGGGAGCCCACCCCCCAGGAGATGGAGCAGCTTCAGGCCGCCTTCTCCCGTCAGGGCTTCACCCAGGGCTACTACCTGGACCAGCAGGGGAGCCATATGTTTGGCGTGCGGGAGGAGACCAAGGAGCCCAAGGAGCTCTTCGCCGCCGCCCGTAACACCTACCAGAGCGGCGAGGCCCAGCGGGTGCCCGTCACCTTCTACGCCATGCTCCGCCCCGGCGAGCCCGCCCATGTGGGCGTGAAGGACCCCGAGGGCCGGGTATCCACGGTGGAGGGGCCGGTGCCCGAAGAGGCCCGCACCCGTCCCCTGACGGCCGACGCGGTGGAGAAGCAGCTTGCCCGCACCGGTGGTACCCCCTATCGGGCGGAGCGGATGCGGGTGCTGGTGGAGGACGGTCTGTCCCTCCCCCTGTCCACCCTCAATGCCCTGCGGCGGGATGCCCTGGACGGTCTCACAAAGCAGCGGGAACAGCTGCCCCAGCGCCGCACCGGCGAATACCACCCCGGCGCCCGGTATGAGAACCGGCGGGAGGCCCCCGCTCTCACCATTTCGGTGCGCTCCGCGGATCAGGTCACCCAGGAGCTGCTGGACCTGGGCCCCGCCATGGTGTATATCCCCCTGGAGGAACTGGCCGCCCATCCGGAGAAAGCCAACGCCCCGGCGGGCACCTCTATCGGGGTAATCCTGCCCCGCATTGCCTGGGACCGGGAGTTCCCCCAGATGGTGGAGAATCTGAAGAAGGTGAAGGACCTGGGGGTGACCGACGCCCTGGTGGGCAACCTGGGCATGATTCAGGTGGCCAAGGAACTGGGCTTCACCCTGCGGGGCGATTTCGGTCTGGAGGTCTATAACGCTCAGGCTGTGAAAGAATATAAACGTCTGGGCTTCTCCTCCCTCACCCTGTCCTTTGAGCTGAAGTTCCCCCAGATCCGGGATATTTCCAAGAGCCTGGACACCGAGCTCATCACCTACGGCCGGCTGCCCCTGATGATCATGGAGAACTGCATCATTCAAAACCGTACCGGCGGCTGCAAACAGGGCTGCCAGGGCACCAACATTCTGACCGACCGGAAGGGCGCCAAGTTCCCGGTGGTGAAGGCCCCCGGCTGCCGCAACGAGCTGCTCAACTCCCAGAAGCTCTTCCTGGCGGACAAGGCCGCCGACTACCGCCGCATCGGCCTTTGGGCCCAGCGGCTGCTGTTCACCACCGAAACCCCCGACGAGTGCGTCCAGGTGACCCGGCGCTATCTGGAGCAGGGCAGCTGGAGCCCCAACGAGTATACCCGTGGTCTTTATTATCGAGATGTGGAGTAACCATAGATGAAGCTGAAAGTCAAAGCGGTATCCCCCAAGATCGGCCGGGACCTGCCCTGGCCCAGCCGGGCCACCGCCGGCTCCGCCGGTATGGACCTGTCCGCCTGCATCGAGGAAGATATCATTATCGCACCCCGGCAGCTGGTGAAGATCCCCACCGGCATTGCCATCGCCCTGCCGGGGCCGGAGTATGTGGCTCTGGTGTTCGCCCGCTCGGGGCTGGGCATCAAGCACGGCATCTCCCTGTCCAACGGGGTGGGTGTCATTGACAGCGACTACCGGGGTGAGATCATGGTGGGGCTCACCAATCTGTCTGAGGAGCCCTACACCATCCACCCCGGCGACCGGATCGCCCAGCTGGTGGTGACCCCGGTGGTACTGCCCCAGCTGGAGCTGATGGCCGAGCTGGATGAGACCGACCGGGGGACCGGCGGCTTTGGGTCCACCGGGCAATAATGGAAAGGAACGAAAATCGCATGGATATCATTCTGGCCTCCAAAAGCCCCCGGAGACGGGCGCTGCTGGAGCAGATGGGGGTGCGGGATTTCCGCATCGTCACCCCCGACATTGACGAGCATATGGACCGGGACCTGCCTCCGGCGGAGCTGGTGCGGCAGATCTCCCTGGAAAAGGCCCAGGCGGTGGCCGCCCAGGCCGACCCCAACACGGTGGTCATTGCCGCCGACACGGTAGTGGCCCTGGACGGGGTAGCGCTGGGCAAGCCTGCCGACAAAGAGGAGGCCTTCCGGATGCTCTCCCTGCTGTCGGACAACCGGCACCAGGTATACACCGGCCTCACCGTACTGCGGGGAGAGCAGGTGTTCAGCCAGTGGGAGGAAACCGCCGTCACCTTCCGCTCCCTGACCGCTGAGGAGATCGAGGCCTATATCGCCACCGGCGAGCCCATGGACAAGGCGGGGGCCTACGGCATCCAGGGCTACGGGGCCCTGTTCATTGAGGGCATCAGCGGCGACTATTATAATGTGATGGGTCTGCCGGTGTGTCGTCTGGGTCAGATCCTGGGACAGCTGGGCATGGACTGTATGGCCCTGGCCGCAGCACGGTAAGAAAGGCTGGATGCAGGCGTGAAGGACTTTTTCCGGCGTAACGGACTTTTGATATTGATCGCCGCCATCCTGCTGGCACTGGTGACGACGGTGGTCTCCATGCTGCTGGGTGGCAAGGCCAACCCGGTGGCCAACTTTGTCAATTTCATCATCACCCCGGTCCGCAACGGCATCAGCGCCGTCACCAACTGGGCGGAGGAGCGCTATTCCGACGCCTTTGAGCTGGAGCAGATGAAGACCGAGCTGGCGGATCTGAAGAAGGAGAACGCCGAACTGCAGGCCAAGATCCGGGAGGCGGAGGCCGCCATCCAGGAGAACGAGCGGCTGTACAACCTGCTGGAGCTCACCCCCAAGGGTAAAGAGTTCACCAAGGAGGCCGCCATGGTCACCGCCCGCTCCACCTCCAACTGGGAGTCCACCCTCACCCTGAGTAAAGGTTCTGCTCAGGGGATCGAAGTGGACGATTGCGTGGTGGACGAATACTGGAATCTGGTGGGTATCGTGGCCGAGGTGGGCGAGAACTGGTGTACCGTCCGCACCCTCATTGACGCCAACACCGAGATGGGCGGTCAGCTGGTCCGTACCGGCGGCGCCGCCATTCTGGAGGGCGACCTGGCCCTCATGGGCGAGGGCAAGCTGAAGCTGACCTACCTGCCGGAGAACAGCCAGCTCATGTCCGGCGACCTGGTGACCACCTCGGGCCGGGGCGGCGTCTATCCTTCCGGGCTGGTGGCCGGCCATGTGGAGGAGGTACGCACTGACGCCTCCGGTATGACCGACTATGCCGTCATCGTCCCCGAGACTGACCTGGGCAACCTCCAGCAGGTCTTTGTCATCAAGGACTTTACCATTGTGGAGTAGACCCTGAAGGAGGAACGTACCCTGTGACCAGACAGGATTTTTTCATCAAGTGGGGCGTATATGCCCTTGCCCTGCTGCCGGTGTGGTTTTGTGAGGTCTATATCCTCAACCGCTTTCCCCTGTTTGGGGTGGCCCCCATGCTGCTGCCTCTGGCCGCCATCGCAGTGGCGGTACTGGAGGGCACCGTGGCCGGTGCCGGGTTTGGCCTGGGCGTGGGCATTCTGTGCGACGCGGTCTATTTCAACCCCGACGGCGCCATGACTCTGGGCCTGTGTCTGCTGGGCTTCGGCGCCGGGGCGCTGGCCCAGTATGTGCTGCGGCAGAACCTGCTGGGCTGTCTGCTGTGCTCCCTGCTGGCCCTGGTGTGTATCGACGCTGTGCGCATCCTCTCCCGGCTGCTGGCGGGCACAGCCACGCTGCCCGCCATGCTGTCCCTGGCCGGGCGGGAGATCGCCTGGTCCATGGTATTTGTATTTCCGGTATACGCTCTCTTCCTGTGGGTGTTTCACCGGGTCCCCAAGAAAACCGTTCTATAGGGAAAGAGAGAATAACGATGCAAGGTATCCATTCGGCCTGGAAAAAATACGGGCCCTGGCTGCTGCTGGCTCTGCTGGCGATCAGCCTGATCCCCATCCTGCTGCTGGGCCGGTACGACTGGCCCTCTGCCGACGACTACAGCTACGCCCTTTTGTCTCATGAGTCTTTGCTCAAGGGAGAATTTCCTCTGGTGGGCAGCTGGAAGTATATTTTAAACTGCTACAAGGGGTGGCAGGGCACCTTCTCCGCCATTGGCATGATGACCCTCACCCCCCTCACCTTCTCCCCCTTCCTCTACTGGCTCACCCCGGTGGTTATGCTGGCCTCCCTGTGCATCGGCACCTTTAAGCTGGCCCATACCCTGGTGTGCCGGGCTCTGGGGGGGACCTGGCGGCAGGTCATTTTCCTGGCCGTTCCCATTCTGCTGCTGTCCATCCAGTTTGTAGAGTCCCCCAAGGACACCTTCTACTGGTGGAACGGCGCGGTATATTACACCTTTACCTACGGCATCTTTTTGCTGCTGATTGAGCGGCTGGTGGCCCTCAAGCTGGCCTCCACCCGGCGGCAGACCCTGTGGGCGGTGATTCCCGGCGTACTGGCCGCCCTGATGGTGGGCGGAAGCAACTATGTCTCCGCGCTGCTGGGCACCCTGCTGTGCGGACTGTTCCTGCTGTGGTTTCTGTGGAAGGACCGGAAAAAGTTCCTTCCCGCCCTGATTCCCACGGCGGTGCTGGTGGTTGGTTTCCTGATCAGCGTGGTCGCCCCCGGCAACCAGGTACGGCAGGCCACCGTGGCGCCCCCCATCGGGGCGGTGGACGCGGTGTGCCGCTCCATTGAACAGGCATGGGCCGATGTGCTGGAGTGGTTCAGCTGGCCCATTCTGCTGGTATTCCTGCTGATGATCCCCCTGCTGTGGGCCCTCACCGGCAAGGTGAAGTTCACCTTCCCCCTGCCTGTGGTCTTTTCGGTCTTTACCTTTCTCCTCTTTGCCGCCCAGAACGCCCCCCACTTCTATGCCCTGGGGGAGGCAGGACCGGAGCGGCTGCGGAGCATCGTGTTTTATTCCTTCTTCTGGCTGGTGACCGCCAACCTGTGGTACTGGCTGGGCTGGATTCGCCGGGCAGTGCTGCCCCGGCTGGCCGGTGGGGAGAAGGTGCTGCGCCGGGCCTGGGTGGCCGTGCCGGTGCTGCTGGCCCTGCTGGCTTTCACCACTGTTTACTACCACTACTACGACATGAGCACCGCCGGCCGGACCGCCGCCGCCCTGGCCGACGGCTCGGCAGAATACTACTGGCAGCAGCAGGTGGACCGCCTGCCTCTGCTGGAGGACCCCACCGTTACCGATGTGGTACTGAAGCCGTTGGACGTGCCGGCCAACCTGAATGAGCTGCTCTTCAACGGCGACCTGAAGGAAGACCCCGCCATCTGGGTCAACCGGGCGGCAGCCAACTTCTACCACAAAACGACCGTTTGCATTCGCCCCTGACCCCGGAAGGAGACCTGAACTCGTGGAAGGCAAGCAATTCAACATCCGTACCCTGATTATTTCCATCCTTCTGGCATTGCTGTTGATTGGCTTTGTCATGGTCCTTTACAATCTGCAAATCGTTAAGGGCGATGAATACCGGGCCGCTTCCACGGTAAAGATCGCCAACACGGTGACAGTGGAGGCCGCCCGGGGAGAGATCCTGGATCGGTACGGCCGCTCTCTGGTGGGCAACCGTGCCACCTATGAGATCACCCTCAACTCCTCCCTCATGGGGGCGGAGGCGGAGCGCAACGCCAATTTGATGGAGCTGATCACCATCTGCCGGGAAAATGGTCTGGAATGGACCGATACCCTGCCCATCTCCAAGGACGCCCCCTTCACCTATACAGATGAAAATGCCCTGGTGTATACCAACAGCGAGGGGAAAGTCAAATTCAGCTACCTGGGATCTCTGCTGAACGCCCTGCCCCTGGGCACTGATATTCTTCCCAACCGCTGGGACAGCGACGACCTGGCCGCCGCCTCCAGCGTGGCTGACCTGGGAGAGGGCCCCACGGCGGAAGAGGTCATCGACGGCCTGCGGCAGTACTTCCTTATTGACGAGTCTCTCTCCGACGCCGACGCCCGTGCCCTCATCGGCGTGCTGTACGAGCTCAATCTCCGCAGCCAGAACGTGAAGCAGACCGAGTATATCTTCGCCCAGGATGTGGATATCGACGTGATCTCCGCCGTGAAGGAACGGAATCTAACCGGCGTGAATATCTCCGCCACCACTGTCCGGCAGTATAACACCACCAGCGCCGCCCATCTTCTGGGCCGGGTGGGCGCTATTCAGTCGGAAAACTGGGAGACTTATAAGGCCCAGGATTACAATATGAATGACTCTGTGGGTATCGACGGTATGGAAGCCGCCTTTGAGTCCTACCTGCGGGGCAAGTCTGGCACCCTGATCCAAGAGATGAACACCAGCGGCAAGGTGGTCAGCGAGAGCTGGATGGTAGACGATGAGACCGGCGAGGCTATGGAGCCCGAGCCGGGCAACCACGTCATGACCACCCTGGACCTGCGGCTCCAGGAGAAGGTGGAGGAGGTGCTGGCCAACACCATCGAGAGTCTGGCCGACACCAAGGAGAAGGGCGCCATCATCGTGCAGAGCGTCAACGACGGCGGCATTCTGGCCATGGCCTCCTACCCCACCTACGACCTGTCCACCGTATACAGCAGCACCGAGGCCTATAAAGCGGTGTCCGACGATCCCCGCAACCCCTTTGTCAACCGGGCCACCAGCGAGATCTACTATCCCGGTTCCACCTTCAAACCTCTGGTGGCCATTGCCGCCCTGGAGGAGGGGCTGGTGACCCCCACCGAGGAAATCCAGGATACCGGTGCGCTCCAGCTGCCCGAGGAGGAGCACTATCCCTACGGCGACTACCATCCCCAGTGCTGGATCTACCGTCAATACCGGGGCACCCACGGCTGGGAAAATATGGCCGACGCCCTGCGGGACTCCTGCAACATCTATTTCTACACCCTGGGCCACCGGCTGGGCATTGATAAGATCGACGAGTACGCCGCCATGTTCGGCCTGGGCCAGAAAACCGGCCTGGAACTGAGCGAGGCGGAAGGCTATGTAGCCGGCCCGGAAACCAGCGCTATGCTGGGCCAGGAGTGGTACGGCGGCAACCTGCTGTCCGCCGCCATCGGTCAGGACAACACCAAGATCACCATGCTTCAGCTGTCCAACTACATTGCCACCCTGGTCAACGGCGGCAACCGCTACCAGACCCACCTGCTCAAGACGGTGAAATCCAGCGACTTCTCCGAGACGGTGTATGAGTATGAGGCTCAGCCTGTGGAAACCCTGGACCTGGACCCCGCCTATGTGGAGGCGGTGAAGAAGGGTATGTGGGAGGTGGCCAACGACGAGGAGAGCACCGTGGACCAGTACCTGAGCAATCTGGCGGTGGAAGTGGGCGCCAAGACCGGTTCCGCCCAGGTGTCCGCCGATGAAAACGCCAACGCCGTGTTCGTCCTCTTCGCCCCCTATGACGATCCGGAGATCGTCATCTCCATGGTGGTGGAGGGCGGCGCCTCCGGTGCCAACCTGGCCAGCGCCGCCGGTGAGATCGTGAACTATTACTTCGGCAGCGAGCATACCATGGAATCCATTGGGACAGAAAATACCTTGATCCGCTGAAGGGAGTCTTTTCTTTGCTGGATGCAATGACCTTTGACAGCCGGGACAGCCGGTATAAACAGCCCTATGGCGCGGTGCCCTCGGGCACTCAGGTATCCCTCACCCTGCGCCCCCTCCGGACGGAGGGCTTCTCCCAGGCGGTGCTCATCGCCTACTTTGAGTCCTCTCAGGAGCGGCGGCTGGAGCTGCCCATGGCCTGGGACGGCATTGACGGGGACCGGGACGTGCTCAAGGTCATCCTGGACACCGGGGACCATGTGGGGCTGATCTGGTACTCCTTCCGTCTGGAAGGGCTGGACGGCCGCCAGGAGGAGCTGGGCCCCTATCAGCTGACGGTGTACGACGGCACCGACCAGGTGCCCGGCTGGTTTGGGGAGGGGGTCACCTACCAGATCTTCCCCGACCGGTTCCGCCGCACCAGAGTGCCCGATCCCACCGGAATGCCCGGGGGCCGCACCGTCCACACCAGCTGGCGGGAGGAGCCGGAGTACCGGCCCGACCAGAACGGCGAGGTCCGCAACCGGGACTTCTTCGGAGGCGACCTGAAGGGCGTTATGGAAAAGCTCCCCTACCTCCACGACCTGGGGGTGGAGACCATCTACTTCTGCCCCATCTTTGAAGCGCCGGAAAACCACCGCTACGGCACCGGCGACTATGAGAAAATCGACCCCATGCTGGGCACCGAGGAGGACTTCAAGGCCCTGTGCGGCGCCGCCCACAAGCTGGGCATGAAGATCATGCTGGACGGTGTGTTCAACCACCAGGGCTATGTGAGCCGCTATTTTAACGGGGACGGCTCCTATCCGGAAAACGGAGCCTGCCAGTCCCAGGACAGTCCCTACTACAAGTGGTACCATTTCTCCCATTGGCCCGACCAGTACGACTCCTGGTGGGGGATCTACTCCCTGCCCGCCGTCAACGAGGGGGAGCCCTCCTACCGGGACTATATCTTTGGGGATGAAAACAGCATCGTCCGCCGCTGGCTGCGGGCGGGGGCGGACGCATGGCGGCTGGATGTGGCCGACGAGCTGCCCGACGACTTTGTCCACGGCATCCACCAGGCCGCCCGGGAAACCAACCCTGAGGCGGTGGTCATCGGCGAGGTGTGGGAGGACGGCTCCACCAAGATCGCCTACGGCGTCCGCCGCAAGCACATCCTGGGGGGCCACTGCGACGGCCTGATGAACTACCCCTTCCGCAACAGCCTGCTGGGCTATTTGATGGGCGGGGACGCCGTCCACTTCAAGAACACCATGGAGGCTATCCGGGAGAACTATCCCCCCTTTGCCTTCCACTCCGCCATGAACTTTCTGGGCACCCATGACACCCCCCGCATCCTCACCCTGCTGGGTTACGGCGGGGACGGCCAGGACCACGACAAGGACTGGCGTTCCTCCTATTTCCTTACCCCGGAGCAATATCTGCTGGGCCGGTCCAAGCTGATGCTGGGGGCTCTGGTGCTCTTCGCCTTCCCCGGCTCCCCCATGATCTATTACGGGGACGAAGCGGGCATTGAAGGCTTTGAGGACCCCTTCAACCGCCGGACCTACCGCTGGGAGATGGCGGACGACGTGCTCCGCCGCTGGTACGCCAGCCTGGGCAAGGCCCGGAGGGAGCTGCCTGCCCTGCGCCGGGGGAGCATCCGCTGGTGGAAGGCGGAGGGCAAGCTGCTCTCCTTCCTGCGGGAGGGGGAGGGTCAGCCGGTGCTCACCGCCGTCAACATCGGCAAAGCTCCTGAGCTCATCACTCTGCCCTGGGCCGCCAAAGACTGGATGACCGGCATGGAGCTGCCCGCCGGGCAGGTGGCTCTGCCTCCCATGACCGGCTGGCTGCTCACCCCCTACCGGCCGGGGAACCGATAAAATCAAAAACGGGCCTGCTGCGCTTGCAGCAGGCCCGTTTGGTTTATGTTAAATCAATGACCCAGTTCAGGTCCCCATAGACCACGTCATCCTGGGTTCGGACGATGCCTCCTCCCGGACCGTCCCACCAGATATCATGCTCATAGACCAGCCTGATCGCCCCGATCTCCACCGCCACAATGGGTTCCTCCACCCAGTCGGGGGCAGAGGCCAGCTGGACGTTCACATGGCCGGAAGTGAAACTGCGGAAGCCCTCTCCCGCGTCGGGGTAACGCTCCCCGGAGGCCCCGATAAAGGTGACCTGATGGTGGAAGAGAGCAGCCCCCGTCAGCAGCAGGCCGTCGTCGTTCTCCTCCTGGTGGGCGTATACCGACAGCTGCCGTCCATCCTGGCTGACCAGGGCAGTAACCGTGCCCTCCTCAAAGGTCCGGCTGTCCGTGTGGGCAGCCAGGGTCTCCGCCGAGGTGAGTTCCAGCAATCCGGTGCGGGACCCGCCCGCCTCCAGATCCAGCAGCTCATAGGTCACCTCCCGGGGTGTTCCCTCCGGCACCCGATAGAGGAAGGCCATATGGACCCGGGACTGGTAACCATCCTCCCGCCAGGCCACCTCCGGCCCACAGTCCAGGCCAGAGAGGGACACCCACGCCTGGCCCTGGGGAGCAAAGCCGTTGTAGGGCAGCCACTCCGAGTAGACCAGACACCCCTGTTCCAGGGGGGTGTCCCCGGCGTAGACCTGGAGCTTCCGGGTGGCCAGCTGATGCTCTTCCAACTCCGGGCTCACCAGGTAGAGTTCCAGCAGCAGCCACTCCCCCTGGCTCACCCCGTCCAGCTGGCACAGCCAATCCCCCTCAGTCCACTGATCGGCCTCCTCCACCACCATGACGGGGGTCTCCGACGCCCCGGTACCGGCAAAGAACCGTATAATCTTCTGGACCCCCGCCGCCAGAGCCTGGTAGTTGCCCACCCCCAGCACCAGGGCCAGGCACACCAGGACCGCCGCCAGCCGTTTGGCGGGGATGCCCTTCCGCCGGGGCCGTTCCGCCGCCGCCAGGGTATCCTCCACCAGATCCCGGCCGGGGGACGTCCGGTCAAACAGCGCCCGATAGTTCTCTTCCGTCATAGCTCTTCCGCTCCTTTCCATGCGTCGTGCAGCAAGGCCCTGCCTCGGGCCAGCTGACTGCGGACGGTGTTGGGACTGCGGCCCAGGATGGCCGCAATCTCCCCGGTGGCGTAGCCCTCGTAGTAGTAGAGGTGGAGCACCGCCCGGTACTTCTCCGGCAGGCCCTCTATCAGCTGGAGCAGCTCCCCCTCCTCCTCCGTCCGGGCGGGGATGGTCTCAGACAGGGCCGTGGTATGCCGCCTCCAGAAGGAGGTGTGGAATTTCTTACAGCAGTTCACTGTCACCCGCAGCAGCCAGGCCTTCCGGTGCTCCTCCTCCCGAAAGTCCGGTGCGGAACGGAGATAGCGGAGAAAGACCTCCTGAAATACATCGTCGGCGTCGTGGCCGCTGTGGGTCTGGGCCAGCGCCAGGCGGTACACCATGTTCCCGTAGGTCTCCACCACCTGCCGCAGACCGGTTTCTTCCGCCATTGCCCTCCCCCCTTTCGCCCCTAACATCCCTGAGGGGGCGGTTTTGTTGCATCCGTTCCAAAAAATAATGCTTGCACCCAAAGGCGGATAGTGCTATTATCATAGTATCTTAATCATACCATATGGTTCAAAAAGGAGAATTACCATCATGAAAGAACTGGAACAAAAGGTCGCGCTGGTCTCGTCCTCCACCCGGGGCATCGGCCTGGCCTGCGCCAAGGCTCTGGCCGCCCAGGGCGCTGCTGTCTATCTGGGCGTGCGCCGTATGGACGCCGGTCAGCAGATCGCCGACGAGATCATCGCCGCCGGCGGGCAGGCCGGGGTGGTCTACTTTGACGCCGCCAACGAGGAGAGTTACTCCGGTATGGTGGAAGAGGTGGCCAAGAAGGAGGGCCGGCTGGATATTCTGGTCAACAACTTCGGCGCCACCGACGTCAAGACCGACCTGGACGTGGTAACCGGCGATACCGACGACTTCTTCCGCATCGTCAACACCAACCTGAAGAGCGTGTACCTGCCCAGCAAGGCGGCGGTGCCCGTCATGGCCAAGAACGGCGGCGGCTCCATCATCAACATCGGCTCGGTGGGCGGCCTCTATCCCGACCTGAGCCGCACCGCCTACGGCGTCAGCAAGGCGGCCATCCACTTCCTCACCAAGGACATCGCCGTGCAGTACGCCCGGCAGGGGGTGCGGTGCAACGCGGTGCTTCCCGGCTTCACCGCCACCGACGCGGCCCTGAACAATATGTCTCAGGCCTTCCTGGACCTGTTCCTGAAAAACGTCCCCCTCAACCGTCCCGGCCGTCCCGAGGACATTGCCGACGCCGTGGCCTTCCTGGCCAGCGATCGGGCCGCCTTCATCACCGGTGAGATCCTGCCTGTGGCCGGCGGCTTCGGCCTGCCCACCCCGCTGTACAGCTCCTATATGGGCGACGGCGCCAAAGGCTGATTCCAGCTTCCCAAAAGGGCCCTTCGGGGCCCTTTTTATTTGCCCCGCTCCCCCGGACATGATATACTATCCTATCATACCGCAAAGGACGGCAGCTATGGAAAAATTAGTCGTGGGCATTCTGGCCCATGTGGACGCGGGCAAGACCACCCTCAGCGAGGGACTGCTCTACACCTGCGGAAAATTGAAAAAGCTGGGCCGGGTGGACCACGGGGACGCCTTTCTGGACACCGACCCTATGGAGAAGGAGCGGGGCATCACCATCTTCTCCAAGCAGGCGGTGCTCCCTCTGGAACAGCTGGAGATCACCCTGCTGGACACTCCAGGCCACGTGGACTTCTCCGCCGAAATGGAGCGCACCCTGTCGGTGCTGGACTGCGCCATCCTGGTGGTCAGCGGAGCCGACGGGGTCCAGGGCCACACCCATACCCTGTGGAAGCTGCTGGAGCGCTATCATGTGCCCACCTTCCTCTTTGTCAACAAAATGGACCTGGCGGGGGCGGACAAGGCCGCTCTGCTTGGTGAGCTGAAAAGCAAGCTGGACGAGGGCTGCGTGGACATGGGGGATCAGGAGGCCCTCTGTGAGCAGGCCGCCCTGTGCGACGAGTCCCTGCTGGAGGACTACCTGGAGACGGGCTCCATTTCAGACACCGCCCTTACCGCCCTCATGGCCCAGCGGAAGCTCTTCCCCTGCTGGTTTGGCTCAGCCCTGAAGCTGGAGGGGGTGGAGGACTTCCTCCGGGGCCTGGAGCAATATGCCCCCCGGCCGGTGTACGGGGAGGAGTTCGGCGCCCGCATCTTCAAGATCTCCCGGGACACTCAGAACAACCGGCTGGCCTGGATGAAGATCACCGGCGGCAGCCTGAAGGTAAAGACAGTGCTGGATGGCCCCGGCTGGAGCGACAAGGCCGACCAACTGCGGGTATACTCCGGCGTGAAATTCCAGCCGGTGGACATGGCCCCGGCGGGGTCCGTGGTGGCGGTCACCGGTCTGGGCTCCGCTGCCGCCGGGCAGGGCCTGGGCTTTGAGGCGGAGGGTGCGCCCCCCGCTCTGGAGCCGGTGCTCACTTATCAGATGATCCTGCCCGAGGGCCAGGACCCGGTCACCGCCCTGCAGAAGCTGCGCCAGCTGGAGGAGGAGGACCCCCAGCTCCATCTGGTGTGGAGCGAGCGGCTGAAGGAGATCCACATCCAGCTCATGGGCCAGGTCCAGCTGGAGATTTTGCAGAGGCTCATTGCGGAGCGGTTTAACATGGACGTGACCTTCGGCCAGGGGGGCATCGTGTACCGGGAGACCATCGCTTCTCCCGTCATCGGCGTGGGCCACTATGAGCCTCTCCGCCACTACGCCGAGGTCCATCTGCTGTTGGAGCCGGGGGATCGTGGCAGCGGCGTCGTGCTGGATACCGCCTGTCCGGAGGACGTGCTGGACGGCAACTGGCAGCGGCTCATTCTCACCCATCTGGCCGAGCGGGCCCACCCCGGCGTCCTCACCGGCTCCCCCCTCACCGATGTAAAGATTACTCTGCTGGCTGGCCGCGCCCACCTGAAGCACACCGAGGGGGGCGACTTCCGGCAGGCCACCTACCGGGCGGTGCGCCAGGGTCTGATGGAGGCGGAAACGATTCTGCTGGAGCCCTGGTATTCCTTCCGGCTGGAGGTGCCCGCCGCCCAGGTGGGGCGGGCCATGAGCGACCTCCAGCGGATGGGTGGCGACTGCCAGCCGCCCGAGACCGCGGGGGAGCTCACCGTCCTCACCGGCTCCGCTCCAGTGGCGGGGCTGCGGGACTACGGCAGCGAGGTGGCCGCCTACACCAGAGGCATGGGACGGCTGAGCTGCACCTTGAAGGGCTACTACCCCTGCCATGACCAGCAAACTGTGGTGGAGGAGCTGGGCTACGACCCGGAGCGGGACGTGGACAACCCCACCGGCTCGGTGTTCTGCGCCCACGGGGCGGGGTACAACGTGAAGTGGGACCAGGTGAAGGAGATGGCCCATGTGGACAGCGGCCTGTCCCTGGACGCACCCCCGGAGCCGGAAGCCCCCACCACCCCTGTCTGGCGGAGCAGTTCCAGCCCCGGCCTGTCGCTGGAGCAGGACAAGGAATTGCTGGCCATCTATGAGCGCACCTACGGCAAGGTGGAGCGCAACTCCTTCCGCCCCCAGCCCAAACCTGCCCGCACCAGCCTGGACGAGCGGAAGTACAACGTCCAGACCCAGAACAAGGGGCCGGAGTACCTGCTGGTGGACGGCTACAATATCATCTTTGCCTGGGAGGAGCTAAAGGCGGTGGCCCAGACCAATCTGGACGCCGCCCGGCAGCTGCTGATGGATCTGCTGAGCAACTACCAGGGCTTCAAAAAATGCGTGGTCATCCTGGTGTTTGACGCCTACAAGGTGCCCCGCAATGTACAGGATGTATTCAAATACCATAATATTTACGTTGTGTATACCAAAGAGGCGGAGACGGCCGACACTTATATCGAGCGGGCCACCTATGAGATCGGCAGACACCACCAGGTGCGGGTAGCCACCTCCGACGGGGCCGAGCAGCTCATCATTCTGGGCCACGGGGCCCTGCGTTTGTCCGCCACCACCTTCAAGGCGGAGGTGGAGCAGGTAGGCGGCCAGATTGCCGCCATTCTGGCCCGCAACAACCGGTCCACCCCGTCCCGGCCGGTGGCCGCCGCCCTGAAGAAGGCACAGGAGGGAAGCAAATGATCCCCATGCACATCATTGCCCATATCCGCAGCGACTTCCCCACCAAGTTCGGCATCCCCCGGCAGAGCGGGCTGGTGGGGGAGTTGAAGGCCACCATCGTCTTTGAGCCTGAATACCGCAACCCGGACGCCCTGCGGGGACTGGAGGAGTTCTCCCACATCTGGCTCATCTGGCAGTTTTCTGAGGCGGTGCGGGACAAGTGGTCCCCCACGGTGCGGCCTCCCCGGCTAGGGGGCAACACCCGTATGGGGGTATTTGCCACTCGCTCCCCCTTCCGGCCCAACGCCATCGGCCTGTCCTGCGTGAAACTGGAGTCCATCCAGAAGGACCCCAAACTGGGTACCGTACTGGTGGTGTCGGGGGCCGACCTGATGGACGGCACCCCCATTCTGGACATCAAGCCCTATCTGCCCTACGCCGATTCCCACCCGGAGGCTACCGGCGGCTTTACCGGCAACGTGGGGGGCAAGGTGCTGGAGGTGGAGTTCCCCCCGGAATTGCTCTCCCAGGTACCGGAGGACAAGCGGGAGGCTCTCATCGGGGTGCTGTCCCGGGATCCCAGACCCTCCTATCAGCACGACCCCGACCGGGTGTACGGCATGGCCTTCGGCGGGGTGGAGGTGGGCTTCTCGGTAGACGGAGAGACCCTCACCGTCCGTTTCGTCAAACACGCCTCCCCCGCCGAAACGAGGATGTGAACTTATGACGGAAAAAGAGATCCGCACCATCAAGAAGTACTATACCCGTCCTGTGACGGCGGCGGCCTATCTGTGTACAGGCCTGCTGTCCATGTTTATCTGGATCTTTCTGGACATGATCCGAAGCGTGGTGTTTCACCTGTCCAGCTCCAGCATGGAGGTAGCCTATGTGGCAATTGCCATTCTTCTGATCTATATGGTCCTGTTTTTATTTCAGGGTGTCAGCGTCATATGGGGAGTCAGAAGAAAAAAGTGGGAGGTCATTCAGGAAAAGGCCCACACCTATCTATCCTACACTGACCGCTCGGCGGAGGTACTGGCCGCCAACACCGCCATCGCCGCCGGGCGGCTCATGTCCCGCTCCGACGACGACAGAGTGAAGACTGCGGGCGACATCAGCACTGCCGTGGGCGGACTCATCGGACTGCACGCCATTGTGAGCATCCTGTTTGAGATCCGGAAAAGCGCCAAACGCATTGCAGAAGCTCTGGGCATGAAGCTGCCCTCCGTCAAGCTGCGGGTGGCGGTCATCATCCTGGTTCCGCTGGCCCTGCAGCTGGCTGTGGCGACACCCTACTACGTGCAGGCAGTCCGGGAGAGCCGGGAGGGGGCGGCCCGGGCGGCGGTGATACTGGAGAAGCTGGAGCAGGTTTTTGAAGCCTCCTGTGACCGCGCATATGCCGACGATCCTTTGGAGTATTACAAGGATTACGGGTACCGCGTAACGGGTTACCTGGAACACGAGGACAACGACACCCAGTCCTACCTGTCCGCCACGGTGAACAACGACGGCGTGGTGGAGGAAATTACCTACTCCCTGGACATCGACGTCAATGCCTCCAAGGAGGACAACATCGCTCAGGCAAAGGCAGATCTGGCCCGTCTGAACCAGGCCCTCCGTTCGGCGGATGTTCCCTTCCTGTCCCCCAATCTGGAGGAAGAGCACACCCTCAGGGAGGACTTTATCACCCTCTTCCAACAGAACTCCTACTATGAGAACTGCCGGTCCTATTATGACGAAGAGGGCCTGTTCATCGGCTACTATACGGAGAGCCAGGAGGACTACAACGACTACAGCTCCTCCTACATTTACATGACTGTGGAGCCGCCGGAAGAAGAGAGCTGACCGTCTGTTCCGTTAAAAAGGGCCTGCTGCACCATTGCAGCAGGCCCTTTGCCTGTCCATATTCCCTTTCCTCCTCAGGTCTGGGGCAGGGAGTCGTCCTCCCGAACCCAGTCCTCCACATGGACCACGGAATAGTCGGTCTTGGTGTTGCGAATGACCACCCGCTGGATACCCGCGTTGATGATGAGCCGCCGGCACATGGAGCAGGAGGTGGAGTTGGGGATCAGCTCCCCGGTGGCGGGGTCCACACAGGCCATGTACAGGGTGGCCCCGATGGTCTCGCTGCGGGCGGCGGAGATGATGGCGTTGGCCTCGGCGTGGACAGAGCGGCACAGCTCATACCGCTCCCCGGAGGGGATATTCAGGGCCTCCCGGGTACAGTAGTTCAGATCCACGCAGTTTTTCCGGCCCCGGGGCGCCCCGTTGTAGCCGGTGGCAATGATCTCGTCGCTCTTTACCAGGATCGCGCCGTAGCAGCGGCGCAGGCAGGTGGCCCGCTCGGCCACAGTCTGGGCGATGTCCAGATAGTAATTTTCCTTGTCGATGCGGCCCATGGGGACCCTCCTTTGTGTCACTTCTCATTTGATACCGTCAGTATAGCGGTTTTTTCTCCAAACCGCAAGTACCGCCTTCTCCGCCGGTCCATCGTTCATGAAATGTTTACGGTTGTATCCTTGACGAAAAAAGCCGCAGGCGCTATCATATAGACATCAAAAGTGCACCCAATTCTTACGTCAAAGGAGACGACCGTATTTCATGCTCATGAATTTTTTGCGAAAATTGATGTACGGACGGTATGGCAGCGATCACCTCTCCTTTTTCCTGCTTTTCCTGTATGTGGTGCTGATTTTTATATCGGCACTGCCCCATATGGCATGGATCTCCTGGCTGGCACTGGCCGTGCTGCTGTGGGACCTGTTTCGGATGTTCTCCCGCCGCATTGACCGCCGTCGGGCGGAAAACGCCCGGTTTCTGGCCCTGTTCGGGCCGTTCATCCGCTGGTTCAAAATGCGGCGCACCATCCACCGGGACAAAGATCACCGCTATTTCAAATGCCCTAACTGCGGGCAGTATCTGCGGGTGCCCCGGGGCAAAGGAAAAATCACCGTCAACTGCCGCAACTGCGGTGCCAGTTTTGAGGAACGTAGCTGAATCCAGTCAAGGGCTGCTGCCGGACGCAGCAGCCCTTTTCATCACAGAAAGGGGGAGCGCCCATGAGACAGTGTATGGACGCCGACAATCTGCACCGCCGCTTGAAGAAGATCATCGGCCAGCTCAACGCCATTGACCGGATGGTGGACGAGGACGTACCCTGTGAGGAGATGCTCATGCAAATCAACGCCGCTAAAGGCGCCCTGCACAAGGTGGGTCAGGTGGTGCTGGAGGGTCATCTCAACCACTGTGTCCGGAACGGCATCGAGCACGGCGACGCCGACCGCACCATCGCTGAATTTGCCAAGGCCATCGAGCATTTTTCCCGTATGAGCTAAAGAGGTGTGCCCCACAGACATGGGGCACACCTCTTTTTTATTTGCCCATGGCACTCACTGCCGCCCGGACGGCGGCGGCGTCGGTGACCGGCACCTGCTCCTCCGGGGGACATACCCCGCCGGAGAAGGACACCGCCGGGTTGTGGGTGGCAGAGATGTCGGTCCGGCTGGTCTTGAAGGAGCCGTGGAGCTGATGGCAGCCGGTGGCCGCCAGCAAGGCGGCGGCGTTGTCCGGTTTCACCCCGCAGCCGGGCAGAATCTGGATGCGTCCGGCGGCATACTCCTCCATGGCCCGGATGGTATCCGCCCCCGCCGGGGCGGAACTGGCCTGACCGCTGGTGAGCACCCGAGTCACCCCCAGCTCTATCAGCACATCCAGAGCCTCCCGCCAGTCGGGCACCACATCGATGGCCCGGCTGAACACGCTCTCCTTCTCTCCGATGACCTCCAGCATGGCGGCGCAGCGGGCCTTGTCCACCCTGCCGTCGGGGTGGAGGCAGCCGAATACGATGCCGTCCGCCCCTGCCGCCAGCAGGGCGCGGGCATCGGCCAGCATGGCGGCAAATTCCATCTCGCTGTAGCAGAAGCCCCCCTCCCGGGGCCGCACCATGGCCATAATGGGGATGGACACCTGCCGGGCCACTGTCATGGCCCCGATGGAGGGAGTCAGTCCCCCCAGAAACAGAGCGGAATTCAGCTCCACCCGGTCGGCGCCGGCCTGTGCGGCAATCAGCACATCCTCTGCCGAGCCGCAGCACACTTCCAGAATCATGGCAACACCTTCTTTTCTTATCTGGGGCTATGATACCACAAAGAAATGTGATATCATAGCCCCATTCCAAAGGAGTGGATCATATGGATCAGGAACTGACTTTTATCCGGCAGGCCCTGCCGGAGGACTGGGACAGCTACCCCCAGTCCCTGTTTGAGGCCTTCGCCGCCCACAGCCATATGCTGCGCCAGACCGTCCCCTGGTGCGCTTCTCTCAGCCGGGAGGCCTACGAGCAGTACGTCCTCTGCCCCCGGGTCAACGACGAGGATCTGTCCGACCACCGGGCATTGTTTTACAGCCATCTGTGGAACCGGGTGAAGGACCTGTCCCAGGAGGAGGCCGCCCTGGAGGTCAACCGCTGGTGCCACGAGCAGGCCAGCTATCAGGCCCAGGACGACCGCACCGCCTCCCCCCTGACGGTGTACCGCTGCGGCAGCGGCCGGTGCGGGGAGGAGTCCGCCTTCCTGGTGTCCGCCCTGCGCTCGGTGGGCCTGGCCGCCCGGCAGGTGTACGCCCCCCGCTGGTCCCACTGCGACGACAACCACGCCTGGGTGGAGGTGCTATGTGAGGGCAAGTGGCGCTTTCTGGGAGCCTGCGAGCCGGAGCCGGTGCTGGACCGGGGCTGGTTCAACACCGCCGCCTCCCGGGCCATGCTGGTCCATAGCCGCACCTTCGGCCCGGTGGCCGACCTGACCCTCCATGGCGCTCCCCTGGGCAGGCAGGGGCAGGCCCTGCACCACAACCAGACAGCCCGCTACGCCCGTACCAAGATGTATACCTTCCGGGCCGAACCGGGAGAAATCATTACGCTGGAAGTCCTCAACGAGTCTCGCTTCTGCCCCATTGCCGCCCTTACCGCCGATGAAACCGGCAGGGTCCAGGTTGAGCTGGGGATAAGCGACCTCCATCTGTCCAACCGTGAGAAGGAAGCCTTCTGCCACGGCCAGACCGAGGACGGGGCGGAGCTGACCCTCCCCTCCCCCTGCACGGACTGGACTCCCTTCGATTTCCGTGCCCCCCAGGATGCTCCCGTCAACCCCGCCCCTCTGGATCAGGCCCAGCGCCAGGAACGGGCTGCGGTACTGGCGGCAGGGACCGCTAAGCGGCAGGCCCGGATGGCAGGCTATTTCGACGAGGAAAAGGCCCAAAATTATCCCCAGCAGCGAGAACTGCTTCAAGAGGCCCGTGGCAATTTTGGGGAGATCTATGCCTTTCTCAGCAGGGATCATGACCCGCTGCGCCCCGCTCTTCTCTCCACCCTGTCCGACAAGGACCTGCGGGATGTGACGGCAGACCTGCTGGATGTCCATCTGGAACGGGCCCGGCCCTGGGCGGACCGGTACCCGGCGGAGGTGTTCCGGCGGTTTGTGCTTTGTCCCCGGGTGGCCTTTGAACGCCTCACCGACTGGTCCGTACCCCAGCCCGGCGTGGTGGGTGAGGTCATTGCCCTGCGGCAGCAGGGGGTGCCTGCCCTGCTACGCCCCCTGGACGGGGCGGTGCTGGTGTGGCAAAACGTGAAATTTGTCCCCAAGGAGCCGGAGGAATGTGGAAAAGTCACCTTCCGGAAGACCCCGGTGGAGCGCTTTCTCTACCGGCAGAACTGGTCGCTGGACTTCTGGACGGGGGAAATGTGGAAACCCCTCAGGCTGACCGACCGGGCCTGGCACAAAAACAAGCTGAATGTCACCCTGCCCGCCGGACGCTACCGGGTACTCACCGCCCTGCGGCTGCCGGCAGGGGACCAGTTTGCAAGCCGCCTGGAGTTCACCCTGGAGGCGGGGCAGGAACAGGAAATCCCGCTGGTGCTGCGGGACTGCTCGGTGGACGATCTGATCTCTCCCCGGGAGCTGCCCCTGGCGGAGTTGGGCGGAGCCCATGAAAAAGCCGCCCTCCTCCTCTGGCTGGAGGAGGGGGCGGAACCCACGGAACATATTTTAAATGAACTCTCCGCCGCCCTGCCCGCATTTCAGGCCCTGGACGGGGACGTGGTCTTTTTCCTGCGGCGGCCCGGCGCGGAACAGCAGGCCACCCTGGCGGGGCTGCTGGACAAATGGCCCCAGGTACAGCTGGTCTATCCCGAGTGGGGCTATCAGGTGGAGACGGTGGCCCGCCATCTGGGTCTGGACCCGGACAAGCCGCCTCTGGCGGTGGTACGGGACCAGGAGGGCCGGGCGGCTTACGCCTGCTGCGGCTACCAGGTGGGGGCGGCGGACCTGCTGCGGCGGGTGCTGGAGCAGCTGGTGTAAGTTACTCCTTAAAGTTCTTCAGATACTCCTCCACCGACCGTGTCATCTCCCGGGAGAAGTCGGAGTTATACTTTCGGGCACAGAAGGCCTGGAGCCAGTCAGCATAGGGCCGCTGGCCCGCGTTATCAGCCAGCATCCGCTCCAGCTCCCCGGCGTTCATCCGGCGGTAGCCGTTTTCATGAACCATGTAGGGCAGGGCCCGGCGGCGGGGCTTCTCTCTGGCCCGCTGCTGGGCGGTGGGGTAGCCGAACACCACCATGGCGGCGGGGAACACATAGTCCGGCAGGTTGAGCAGCTGCCGGTGGGTTTCGCACTGCTCCATCACGTCCCCGATGTAGCAGGAGCCGATGCCCAGGCTCCAGGCAGCGGTAACGGCGTTCTGGGCGGCGATGTTGGCATCGGAGCAGGCCAGCAGCAGGTCTCCCACCCCCGGCTTCCGGGGCTGGCAGCCGCCAGCGTCAAAGGCGTCGTACCACTTCTGACAGTCGGCGCAGAAAATCAGCACCAGGGGCGCCTGGGCGATAAAGGGCTGGTGGTCACAGGTCTCCGCCAGGGTATCTTTCAGCTTCTGATCGGTAATGTCCAGAATGGTGTACAGCTGCTGGTTGCCCGCTGTGGGGGCGGCGCAGGCGGCCTCCAGGATGGCCCGCTTGTCGTCGGGGGCAATGGGCTTTTCCAGATAGGCCCGCACCGATTTGCGGTCCCGAAGCTGATGCAAAACGTCATTCATTGACAAAACCTCCTGAATGGATGTGAAAATATGCAAGAAAAACGCTATTCCGTAGACGAGCAGGACACCCTGCTCCCCTTCCTGCTGGCCCATGTGACCGGCAAAAGCCGCAACAGCGTCAAGTCCCTGCTCACCCGGGGCCAGGTCCAGGTGGACGGCAAGACCGTCACCCGCCACGACCATCCCCTCTTGCCGGGACAGACGGTGGCGGTGCTTCCTCAGGGCGCGGGAGACAAAAAGGCCCCCTTCCCCATCCTCTACGAGGACGGCAGGCTGCTGGTCATCGAAAAGCCCGCCGGTCTGCTGAGCATGGCCACCGACAAGGAGAAGGTGCGCACCGCCTACCACATGGCCACCGACTACGTCCGCAAGGCCGATCCCCGGAACCGGATCTTCATTGTCCACCGGCTGGACCGGGCCACCTCCGGCGTGCTCCTCTTCGCCAAGGACGAGGAGACCAAGCGGGCCTTCCAGGACAACTGGGACAAGCTGGTGGATCGCCGGGGCTATCTGGCGGTGGTGGAGGGCAGGCCTCCGAAGGACTCGGATACCATCCGTACCCTGCTGCGGGAGAACGCCGCCCACAAGGTATACTCGGTGCGCTCCGGCGGTAAGGAAGCGATAACCCATTATACCATGGTCAGCGCCGGAAAGGAATACGCCCTTCTGGAGATCGATCTGGACACCGGCCGGAAAAACCAGATCCGGGCCCACCTCAGCGAGCTGGGCTGTCCGGTGGCGGGGGACCGGGACTACGGAGCCGCCACCGATCCTCTGGGTCGGCTGTGCCTCCACGCCCATGAGCTGGTGCTCACCGACCCCTTCACCGGAGAGGAGCGCATCTTCCGTGCGGAGGCCCCCGCCGGGTTCCGGAAACTGACCCGGTAAAACTTACAGTCCCAGTTTAGCCCGGGCCTGGTCCCGGAAGGCCACCAGCTCCGGATAGTCGTAGAAAAAGTTCTGCTTCTGCTCCCACACCGACGTTCCGGTGGGCTTATCGTAGAGCACAAAGTAGGAGAAGCACTCGGCAATGTCCTCGGAAGGGCTGGTGGCGGCGTAGCTGGTGATAAAGTCGTCCTCATGGCGCAGATAGAAATTGATGCTCTCCGGGTCAGCCAGCCGGTCGTCCAGATAGTCCTTCCAGAAGCGCTGGTAGAAGGCATTGAGGTAGGAGTCCGGGTTGCTTACCAGGTCGTTCTCCCCGTAGCAGTCGTAGCGCTTGGGCGCGCCGTAGGTCACCTGCTTGTCGTTCAGGGTCAGATAATGGGCGTACTCATGGTATACCGTCTCGGTAAACTCTACAGGATCGCCTGCGTCCTCCGGGTCCACCGCCAGCTCCCACTGGACGCCGTTGTCGTCCGCCGGGACCACATAGGCCAGAATTTCAGCCTCCCCGTCGGTGAAGATGGTGAACCGGGCGAAGGGCTTCAGGCTCCCTTCGGGCAGCAGTTCATTGACCTTGTCCCACAGGGCCCGGTACTCCGCCTTGTCCGATTTGTCCGGGATGAGGGTACCGTCCGCTCCGATCTCATATTGGGCCAGGACGGGGAGCTCCTCTTCCTCCAAAGGCTCCTCCGGTTCCTCCAGATAGCGCTGGGTGAAGTCCTCATACAGCTGGTTAAGCTGCTCCACCAGCTCCTCCTCCTGAGGGAACAGTTCCCACCGGCCTACCTGGGCCCGGGCCTGCTGCAGAGGCACCAGTTCCTCCAGCAGGTTTTGGACCTGATCTTTCTCCATCTGGTTCAGCCGGTCCGCCAGCTGGCCCAGCTGAATGGTGGCCAAACGGGCCGCCTCGGTCTGGACGTCGGGACCAGTGACATCCGCCGCCGGTCTGGCACAGGCAGACAGGAACAGCAGCGGCAGTAAAAGCAAAATGGGATTGGCTCGTTTCATAACAAACACCTCGTTTTCGCCGGTCCGGAGGACCGGCGTAGTGGAGCGATTGTACCACAGTGAACCGAGCGCCGGAAGAAAGCTAAACAAATCTACAGGAAAACGTCAGATGTTCCATAGAAACGGCAGAAGGCCAGGGCCCTTGGGTCCCGGTCTTCTGCCTCAGGCTGCTGAAAAACCTCTGGCCAGAGGTTTCGGAGGGAAGGATAGTGTGAAAGGGAACCGTCAGGGTTCCCTTTCGCGTGCAGTCAAACAACTTTTGAGGACTTTTTGAAGGCCTCAAAAGTTTAACATCCTGTCAAAAAAGTGACCGCAGCCATTTTTTGACAGGATGCGGCAGAAGGACGGGACCATATGGTCTCGTCCTTCTGTCTGGGAAGGTATAGGAAGGCATAGAAGATAGCAAAGTTACAGCTTGACCACCCAGCCATAGGGATCGGGCCGGGTCCCCCACTGGATACCGGTGAGGGTGTCATACAGCTTCTGGGCCAGGGGGCCGATCTTGCCGCCATTGACCACAACGTGCTTGTCCTCCCAGCCCATCTCGCCGATGGGAGAGATGACAGCGGCGGTACCGGTGCCCCAGGCCTCCTTCAGGGTGCCGTTGGCGCCCGCCTCGAAGAGCTCCTCCGCGGTGATGAGCCGCTCCTCCACCTTCAGGCCCCAGCTCTTGAGCAGTTCAATGCAGGACTTGCGGGTGATGCCGGGCAGCACGGAGCCGGTGAGCATGGGGGTGACCACCGTGTCCCCGATCTGGAACATGACGTTCATGGAGCCCACTTCTTCAATATACTTGCGGTGTACACCGTCCAGCCACAGCACCTGGGCGTAGCCCTTCTGCTCGGCCCGCTCGCCGGCCCGGATGGAGGCGGCATAGTTGCCGCCGCACTTGGTGTAGCCGGTGCCGCCCTTGACGGCGCGGACATCCTCGCTCTCCACATAGATTTTCACCGGATTGATGCCTTCGGCATAGTAGGCTCCCACAGGGCAGGTGATGATGGCGAAGATATAATCGTGGGCGGCGTGGACTCCCAGAGTGGGGGTAGTGGCGATGATGAAGGGGCGGATATACAGGGAGGTGCCGGGCTGATCGGGCACCCAGTCCGCCTCCAGCCGCACCAGCTGCTCAATGGCGGCCAGGGCGTCCTCCTCATCCAGGGGCGGGATGCACATACGCTCACAGGAGGAGTTGATGCGCTTGATGTTCTCGGTGGGACGGAAGAGCTGAATGGTACCATCGGGAGAACGGTAGGCCTTCAGGCCCTCAAAGACCTCCTGGGCATAATGGAACACCATGGCGGAGGGGTCCAGGGCAATGGGGCCGTAGGGAACGATGCGCCCGTCGTGCCAGCCCTGGCCGGCGGTATAGTCCATCAAAAACATATGGTCGGTAAAGGTTCTGCCAAACACCAGCGTGGAGGGATCGGGCTTGGGCTTGCCCACTGCGGCACGCTGAACGGGATATTCCTTCATCAGAATGGCCTCCTTGCAGTTTCATTGCTTGTATTCAGTATGACAGGGCAAAGAAAAAAAGAATGTAAACCGTGATACAATGCCGAAAATATACCGGCAGGTTTTCCCCTCTCCTTCTCCTGTATGGTAGCACAAACCGGCCGGAAAGACAACCGGGGCAAGAGTTCCTGCCCCAGCACTTGTAATTTGGCCGGGGATACGATATAATACTTGGGCTAATATGCCGAAAGAGGGTATTTAACCGATGAAATTAGGTATCGGCGTTCACACGCTGGATTCTATATCTCCATACCTCTCCATAAACGCCGCTAAAGCCTGATATAGCGCGGTTTTACGCAAAACCAACCAAATTATAACTTCATATTTCTCTAT
>NZ_CAJFGT010000007.1:0-56636 GCF_904377885.1 Flavonifractor sp. An112
CTGCATTTCTAAATTCACTTCGCCAACACTATCTGGTTTGGCGCCGTAATGTATAAGATACCTCATTTTTGTTCGCTTGTCAATATTGCAGCCAGGTATGAAATAAGATATAATCAGTGCTGTATGTAAGCAACCTGGCAATATATGCAGGAGGAGATCATGGAAGAACTAAAACGACGCATACTCAGCGAAGCGATCGTGGGAGAAGGCGACATTATCCATGTGGATATGTTCCTCAACCACTGCATGGATATGGAATTGATGGAGCGTATGGGCGCCACCCTTGCCAAGCGATACCGTGGTCAGCACATTACAAAAGTACTGACAGCAGAAAGTTCCGGAATCGCCCTTGCCTGCTTTACCGCCCGGGCGCTGGGTGTGCCGGTGATCTACGCCAAAAAATTTCAAACCGGATACATCGATCCTGACGTTTACTCTGCGGACACCCACTCCTTTTCTCTGGACAAGTCCTACACCCTGCGGGTATCCAAGAAATATCTGACCGAAGAGGATCAGGTTCTGTTGGTCGACGACATCCTGTCTAACGGACAGACCATGCTCAGCCTTCTGGAGCTGGTATCCAAAGCGGGTGGAGAAGTCGCAGGTGTGGGCGTTGCTATCGAAAAGTCCATGCGGGAGGGCGGCCGTGTCCTGCGTCGGATGGGAATCCGGGTCGAAGCCCTGGCCACTGTACAGGCCATTGAGCACGGTCAAATCATTCTAGCATAAGGAGACCCCCATGGAAAACACCACCAACGCACTTTTGCCTAACGCATTTGCACTTTTCAACGGCATTCATTCCAGCTCTTCCGGTCCAGACCACGGCGAGTCTGTACTCACGTTGGGACCAGACAGCCTGAATCCTTACGGCCTGCTTCATGGCGGTGCCTATTATACGATGGCTGACAGCGCCTGCGGAACCGCCTGCCGTACCGATGGAAGAAATTACGTCACCCTGCACGGGGGCCTGAATTTCATCCGTTCCGCCCGCAGCGGTACCGTGACCGCCCGGGCCGTGGTCCGGCACCGGGGCCGCAGTACCTGTCAGGCTGATGTTGAAATCACAGATGAAAGCGGAGCTCTGCTGGCTACCGGTGATTTCACCTTCTTCTGCATCGGGCAGCGCTGAGTTCTTTATGACAAGGCGTGCAAGGGACGGCTTCAAGGCCGTCCCTCTTTCTTATCCATCACCACATCCCGGTCCAGCCAGATCTGCCAGGCAATCATAGTCAGTACCGGCATCAGGATCATACCTGCCACACCAAAGGTCTGAAATCCCACATACATACTGACCAGCGACACCAGGGGCGGCAACCCGATACGTTTCCCCAGCAAGCGTGGTTCCAGCGCCCCCCGAACCAGTGTGACCACCCCATAAAGAAGGAGCAGCCCCAGACCTAAGGGTGTCCTTCCTGCCAACAGAGAAACCAGACTCCAGGGCAGCAACACTACTCCGCTTCCGAAAATGGGCAGTGCATCCACCAGGGCAATCATCCCAGCCAGCAGCAGTGCCGGCTCCACCCGCAGCACCAAAAGGCCTACAGAGAGTTCTCCAAAGGTAAGGAGGATGAGAATTCCCTGGGCCCGCAGCCAACTGCCTGCCGCTCCGGACGCTGCCCGCCGCCAGCGTTTCATCCGTTCCTGCCACGCCGTCGGCAGCTGTTGGGCAGCCGCTTGCAGACCGGGGCGGCCTGCCATGAGGAAATAAGTCGCCAGGAAGGCAGTAAACAGAAACAGCCCTGCGGCCGGCAGCGCAGTCAGCAGTCCGCCCGCCCCTTCTGCCAGGGTCTCCCCTGCCCAGGACGGAAATGCCAGAATGCCCCGGACTGCTTCTTCCACCGCTTGTCTGGCCGACTCTCTCAGTTCCGCAGGCAGCGCCACAAAAAGGCGATAAAGCCATACCTCCGCCTGTTCTGCCCAGCCATTCAACTCTGTCAATAGCCCCGGCAGCCGTCCCAGCAACCCCATCAGCTCATACCACAGCCTCCAGGCCAGCAATGCCGCAAGGCCTCCTGCCGCTCCCGCCGCAGCCAGCACACATAGGGCAGCCGCCCACCGGCGGGGCAACCGCAGGGACCGGATAAGCCAGCTCACAACCGGTTCCAGCAGCCATGCCAGCACCACGGCCACCAAAAAGGGCGCCAACCAGGGCAATACCCACCGTGCGCCCGCCCAAACCGCCGCCAAAACCAGTCCGATCCACAACAGGCGGATCACACGCCGCAGGTACCTGTCCTCCCTCATAAAGACGCCCTCCTTCCGAATTATGTATAATATGACGAAAATCTCGCCAAAAATCTGGAAGATATCGGCGCGTCAGAAAAACTTGGCCCTTGCAGCCAAGACTTTATTGTGCTAAAATGGGCTCCAATACAAGAACAAATGCTTTTCTGTCACGGACAAGAGGAGGTCCATAGAATGGGCAAGGCACCAGCCTATTTCATTGTAGAGGCCAGCGCGCTGCCTGAAGTGTTTCTGAAGGTGGCGGAAGCCAAGCGTCTGCTGGAAACCGGCGAGGCCGGAGCAGTCAATCAGGCCGTACGCCGGGTCGGGATCAGCCGTAGCGCCTTTTATAAGTATAAGGATGCGGTCCGGCCGTTCAACGATATGCTCCACGGACGGATCGTCACCTTTCAGATCGTACTGAAGGATGAGCCGGGCGTATTGTCCGCGGTCCTGAATATCTTTGCCATCACCGGCGGAAATATTCTAACCATCAACCAGGCCATCCCGGTCAGCGGCTGTGCGGCAGTAACCATTGGCGCCGAGACCTCCGGTCTTCAGATCTCCATGGAGGAGCTGCTGGAGCGGCTGCTGAAGGTGGAAGGCGTCCTGCGCAGCGAAGTAATATCAGGGTAATACCCTTTGGAGTAAGGAGGCATTGTAATGGTGAACGTAGCAATCCTGGGTTTCGGCGTGGTAGGCTCCGGTGTGGCGGAGGTCCTGGCCACCAACGGCCCTCACATTGATAAAAAGGTGGACGATCTGATTCGCCTGAAGTATATTCTGGACGTACGGGACTTCCCCGACAGTCCCTTTGCCGACAAGGTCATCCACGATTTCAGTATCATCGAGAACGACCCCGAGGTCAACATTGTGGTGGAGACCATCGGCGGCGCCAAGGTAGCCCTGGACTTCACCCGCCGGGCTCTGGCCGCCGGAAAGAGCGTGGTCACCTCCAACAAGGAGCTGGTGGCCGAGCACGGCTGTGAGCTGCTCAAGCTGGCCCAGGAGAAGGGCGTCAGCTATCTGTTTGAGGCCAGCGTAGGCGGCGGTATCCCCATTATCCGCCCCCTGAACCAGTGTCTGGCCGCCAATGAGATTGAGGAGATCGCCGGCATCCTCAACGGCACTACCAACTATATCCTGACCCGGATGATCCGGGCCGGTCTCAGCTTTGATGCCGCTCTGAAGGAAGCCCAGCAGAACGGCTACGCCGAACAGGATCCCACCGCCGACATCGAAGGTCACGACGCCTGCCGCAAGATCTGCATCCTCTCCTCCCTTTCTTTTGGCCGGCACGTCTATCCCAGCCAAGTGCCCACCGAGGGCATTACCGGCGTCACGCTGGCCGATGTGGCCTATGCCGACGCCTGCGGCAAGAAGATCAAACTGCTGGGCCGCGCCATCCGCCGCCCCGATGGAAAGGTGTGCGCCTTTGTGGCTCCCCACCTGGTAGATGTGGAGAATCCTCTGGCCGGCGTGGAGGATGTGTTCAACGCCATCGCCGTCAAGGGCAACGCCATCGGCGACGTCATGTTCTACGGCCGGGGCGCCGGTAAGCTTCCCACTGCCTCCGCCGTAGTGGCCGACGTCATTGATGCCGCCCGCCATAAGGACGCCAAGAAACGGATGGTATGGGCCGAGGGCGGCGACGATGTGGCCGTCCCCCCCACCGACCTGGAAAGCGTTTGGTATGTCCGGGTGGAGGGCACGCTGGAGGCCGTGAAGGCTGCCTTCCCCGACTGTGCTCTGCTGCCCCGTGCCGGAGCACCGGAAAATGAATTTGCTTTCCTGACACCGTCCATGACCCGTTCCGCACTGGACAGCCAGCTGGCAGGGCTCAAGCCCTGCTCCGTGTTCCGTGTGCTGGACTGAGCGCATAGGATATCGTAAGAGATTTCACCTGATTTAGGGGGTACAAACGCCAATGGGACTCATTGTACAAAAATTCGGCGGCAGCTCCGTGGCTGATGCAGACCGCATCCGTAACGTGGCCCGCATCATCACCGAGACCTACCGCCGGGGCCACAGTGTTGTGGCCGTGCTTTCCGCCCAGGGGGACACCACCGACGACCTGATCGCCAAGGCCGCCGAGATCAACCCCAACGGCTCCAAGCGAGAGATGGATATGCTTCTCTCCACCGGCGAACAGATCTCCTGCTCTCTGTGCGCCATGGCCATCGAAGCCATGGGCTACCCTGTCATCTCTCTGACGGGCTGGCAGGCCGGATTCCGCACCAACTCCGTCTACGGAGACGCCCGCATCAAGCGGCTGGACACCGAGCGTGTATTGGCTGAGCTGGATAAGAAGGCCATCGTCATCGTCACCGGCTTCCAGGGTCTGAACAAGTATGACGACATCACCACGCTGGGCCGGGGCGGCTCCGACACCTCCGCCGTGGCCCTGGCCGCTGCCCTCCGCGCTGATCTGTGCCAGATCTATACCGATGTGGACGGCGTGTTCACCGCCGATCCCCGCCATGTGGCCGGCGCCTTCCAGCTGGAAGAGATCACCTATGATGAAATGCTGGAACTGGCTACTCTCGGCGCTCAGGTCCTGCACAATCGCTCGGTGGAAATGGCCAAACGCTACAGCGTCAATCTGGAGGTTCTCTCCAGCTTCTCCGGCAAGCCCGGCACCAAAGTCAAGGAGGTTGCAAAAACCATGGAAAAAATGCACGTCAGCGGGGTGGCCTGCGACAAGAACGTGGCCCGTCTGGCCGTTGTGGGGCTGGCCGACCAGCCCGGTATCGCCTTTAAGATCTTCTCTCTGCTGGCAAAAGAGAAGGTGAACGTGGATATTATCCTTCAGTCCATCGGCCGCAACAACACCAAGGACATCAGCTTTACCGTGGGCAAGCAGGATATGGATCGCTCCAAGGAGATTCTGGAGGCCCACAAGGGCGCGCTGGGCTTTGACCATATCGACGTCAATGATTCCATTGCCAAGGTCTCCATTGTGGGCGCCGGCATGATCCATAATCCCGGCGTGGCCGCCAAGATGTTCGAAGCTCTGTATAACGCCGGGATCAATATCAATATGATCTCCACCAGCGAGATCAAGGTATCCGTCCTGGTGGATCTGCCTGAGGCTGATCGGGCCGTGCAGGTCATCCACGACCGTTTCTTCCATGAGTTTGGCGGTAACTGATCGTTCATACAATAAAAAAATGCTGGCCCGCGCATTTGCGCGGGCCAGCATTTTTTATTGCAATACGGATATTTTTTTGTGATAGACCACCCGATAGAGCAGCAGCGCCACTCCGCAGGAAATCACCTCTGCCACCAAAAAAGCCAGCCATATCAGATCCGTGTATAGCCAGCCGAAGGCCAGCGCCGCCGGAAAGAGCAGAATCACCTGCCGCAGCAAAGAAATCAGCAGACTGGCGTTGGCAGATCCCAGGGCCTGCAGCGCAGAACACAGGATAATGGAAATGCCGGCAAACAGGAAGGAGAGCGCAACCATACGAAGGGCCACCGCACCAGCCGCCAGCAGCTCACCGTCGGCGTCAAACAGAGTCATCAGCGGTCCAGCCAGGAAAATCAGGAACAAGGTCCCCACACCCATAATGATTACCGTCAGCACCATAGCAAAGCGCACCGTGCCGGTGATGCGCTCCTTGCTCTTGGCGCCGTAGTTAAAACTGACGATGGGCACCAAGGCATTGTTCATGCCGTACAGCGGCATAAAGATAAAGGACTGGATCTTGTAATAAGCACCCAGGATAAAGACGCCAAAGGGAGTAAACAGGCGCAGGATCAGGTTCATACCCACGTTCATAACGCTGGACAGCGACTGCATGACAATGGCAGGAAAGCCCACCTTGAACATAATACGAATGATCTCCCCGTTGGGCCGGAAGCCCCGGAAAGAGAGTTTCACCACCTTGCTGCGCCGCACCATCCAGAAGCTGGCCACCAGGCCCACAATTTGACCTAGAACGGTAGCCAAAGCGGCCCCCGCAACCTCCAGCCGGGGGAAGGGACCGATGCCGAATATGAACAGCGGGTCCAGAATCAGGTTGACCACCGCCCCGATACCCTGAATAATCATGGGCCCCACGGTATCTCCTGTGGCCTGCAGGGTACGTTCGCCGGCAAATTGCATACACACACCGATGGAGAGGCCGGTGACAATGGAGAGGTACTGCACTCCATATTCAATCTGTTGGGGCACATCTGAGAACAGGCACAGGAAAGGCCGAGCAAAACCAACTCCCAGGATCAGAAAGACCAGCCAGCAGACAAAGTAGACAAAATAGCCGTTGGCCGCCACCTGATCGGCCTCCGCCTGCCGCCGCTCCCCCAGTCTGCGTGCCAGCAGCGCGTTGAAGCCCACACCTACGCCTACACATACCGAGATCATCAGCGTCTGCACCGGATATACCAGCGCCAGCGCCTCAAAACCGTCTCGGCTCAGGTTGGCCACAAAAAGGCTGTCCACCAGATTATACAGGGCCTGGATCAGCATGGACAGCATCATGGGCCAGGACATATTGATCAGCAACCGGCGTACCGGCATCACCGCCATCTTGTTCTCTTCCACCCAAATTCCTCCTATGATTCTCTTTCTGTAAAAATCGGGGCGTGCTGACGCACACCCCGATCTATTCTCCTCCAGCGGCGTGGCAGCCCGCTGGATACTTATAAAGTTTTGATATACCGCAAATCATTGCACACCATATCATGGGGAAAGGGCACCTTTTGAATGGTGCCGTCCCAGGCAAAGCCGTGCCGCTCATAGAACCGGCGGGCCCCTTCATTCTCCTTCAGAACAAATAGCGTACAGCCTGGATAGCCTGCCTCTTTCAGGCGGCGAGCCGCCTCCTCCAGAAGCAATCCTCCATACCCGCAACTGGTTCTGGCAGGCTCAACATAAAGGGAAATCACCTCACCCCACCCGCTGTAGTTGGAGGAATCAATTACCAGTCCTTCGCTTTGGCGGGGACTGGGGCCGCTGCGGATGGGGCCGTAATTACAGCACCCTACAGGAACGTCATTTTCGTAAAGCAAAAGTCCTTTGCATCTCTTGGTGGCGTAGTCTTCCCGGAAAAACGGAATCCAATGCTCCTCCGTGATGACCTCGCTCAGGTAGTCCTCCGGCACAAAGCCCGGATAGGCCGCCCTCCAGCCTCTGCAATGGATGGCACTCATGGCGGCAAAATGCGCTTCTGAGCAGGCATCTACAAAGCACAGGGGATCAGACATGGACCTCTTCCCCTGCCGCCGTCTCAGGCTCCTTCTGAGCTGCCTGCCGGGCCAGAGCCCGGGCGTTGGCCAGCATCAGCTTGATGCGGTTCTCCTGGTTGATCTTGGTGGCGCCGGGGTCGTAGTCAATGGCCACAATGTTGGAGTTGGGATAGTCATCCTTCAGCTTGCGGATCATGCCCTTGCCCACGATGTGGTTGGGCAGGCAGCCGAAGGGCTGGGTGCAAACGATGTTGGGGGTGCCGGAGTGGATGAGCTCCAGCATCTCGGCGGTAAGCAGCCACCCCTCCCCCATCTTGTTGCCCTCGCCCAGATAGCCCTTGATGAGCCGGCGCAGATCCTGGAAGGTACCGGGGGCACGGAAGCCACCTCGCTTCATGGCATCAATCATGGCCCGCTGGCACTTCTCAATGTAGTGGCGCAGGGCGGCGCAGGCGGCCTTTTTGGCCAGCTTCCCGCCGTAGATATCCACGTCCACTTCCCGGTTATAGATCTTGAAGATGATAAAGTCGGTGAGGCCGGGCACCACCGGCTCCGCCCCCTCGGAGAGGAGGAACTGCTCCAGATTGTTGTTGCCCAGGGGGGAGTATTTGATGTAGATCTCCCCCACCACGCCTACCCGGACCTTAGGCTCGCCCTGTACCGGGATGGCCTTGAAGGCGGCCACGATGTGGTCGAAGTTCTCCACCATGCTCTTGAAGGACAGGCCCTTGCCCTTTTCCATCTCCTCCAGCAGGTGGTTCTCCACCTCCTCGATGGTGCGCTCGGTCTGGCCCTCCTCCACCTCGTAGGGGCGGACCTGGTTGGCCGACTGGACGATGATATCGCCGTACATCAGGCCGAAGATGGCCTTGCGGATGATGTCCAGATTGAGCTTGAAGCCGGGGTTGTGCTCCAGGCCGGACAGGTTCAGGGAGATGACGGGGATATACTCCAGCCCCGCCTTCACCAGGGCCTTGCGCAGCAGGTGGATGTAGTTGGAGGCCCGGCAGCCGCCGCCGGTCTGGGTGATGAGCAGGGCCACCTTGTGGGGGTCGTACTTGCCGCTCTTCACTGCGTCAATGAGCTGGCCGATGACCAGCAGGGCGGGGTAGCAGGTGTCGTTGTGGACGTACTTGAGCCCCTCGTCCACGATGTTGCGGTGGTTGGTGGTGAGCATCTCCAGCTTATAGCCCTCCCGCTCGATAATCCGGGCGATCAGGCCGAAGTGAACGGGCAGCATGGTGGGAAAGAGGATGGTATACTCCTCCTTCATCTCCTTGGTGAACAGCAGCCGCCCCGTCTTGTCATAAATCAGTTCTGCCATAGTAACGAAGGTTCCTTTCTCAGTTCTGGTGCTTTCTGGCCTCCATAGCCGCCATCAGAGAGCGGACCCGGATGGTGACAGCCCCCAGATTGCTGATGTCGTCGATCTTCAGCTGGGTATACAGCTTGCCGCCGCTCTCCAGAATGTCGCGCATCTCATCGGTGGTAATGGCGTCAGTACCGCAGCCGAAGCTGACCAGCTGTACCACCTGCATATCAGGCTGGGTGCACACATAGCGGGCGGCATTGTACATCCGGGACTGGAAGGTCCACTGATTGAGCACCTTTCGGGGCGCGTAGCCCTCCAGATAGCTGAGGGCGTCCTCGGTAACCAGCACAAACCCGAAAGAGGTAATCAGATCATTGATCCCGTGGTTGATCTCCGGGTCAATGTGGTAGGGCCGGCCGCAGGCCACAATGATGGGCATATCATGGGCCCTTGCATACTCAATGTATCGCTTGCCCGTCTCCCGCACATCGTGGATGTAGGTGTCATAGGCCGTGTAGGCCGCCTTGGCAGCCGCCTCAGTCTCCCGCTTGGGGATATTGAACTCCTGCTCCATAATCACGGCAATGCGTTTGGTAAAGTCCTTATGGCGCCACAGGCCCACATAGGGATTGAGGAACCTGGTCTGTTTGAGCATGGGCACGTTGGCAGCCAGCAGCTCAGGGTAATAGGCCACCACCGGGCAGTTATAGTGGTTGTCACCGATGCCCTCGTCGTTGTTGTAGGACATACAGGGGTACCAGATGGCGTCCACCCCCTCCTCCACCAGGGCCTCCACATGACCGTGGAGCAGCTTGGCGGGATAGCACACCGTATCGGAGGGAATGGTGTGCTGACCCTTCAGATAGAGCTTGCGGGAGGACTCAGGGGACAGCACAACCTCAAAGTTGAGGCGGGTAAAGAACTCAAACCAGAAGGGCAGGTTCTCGTACATATTCAGGCCAAAGGGGATGCCCATCCGGCCCCGGACGCCGTTGCCGGCGCCCTTGCCGTGGAGGGCCCGCAGCCGCTTGTACTTATAGTGCATCAGGTCAGGGTTCTCGGTACGCTCCTTGCCCAAAGGCCGGGAGCACCGGTTGCCCGAGATGAACCGCCGACCGCCGTCAAAGGTGTTGACGGTCAAAGAGCAGTGGTTGGTGCACAGGTTGCAGGTCACCGGCTTGGCTGTGTGGGAGAAGGTCTTCAGATCCTCCGCCGTCAGGATGGAACTCTTGTCCAGATGGAGATCCCGGGCAGCCAGTGCCGCGCCGAAAGCGCCCATGATGCCGGCGATGGTGGGCCGGGTCACATTGCGGCCCAGCTCCAGCTCAAAGGCGCGCAGCACCGCGTCGTTATGGAAGGTACCGCCCTGTACCACGATGTGCTTGCCCAGGTCGTCGGCATTGGCGGCGCGGATAACCTTATACACGGCATTTTTCACGATGGAGATGGACAGGCCAGCGGAGATGTCCTCCACGCTGGCACCGTCCTTCTGGGCCTGCTTCACCGAGGAGTTCATGAACACGGTGCAGCGAGAGCCCAGGTTCACCGGGTGCTGGGCCAGCAGCCCCAGCTTGGAAAAGTCGGCGATGTTGTAGCCCAGTGCCTTGGCAAAGGTCTCGATAAAGGAGCCACAGCCGGAGGAGCAGGCCTCGTTGAGCATAATGGAATCGACAGCGCCGTTGCGGATCTTAAAGCACTTCATATCCTGGCCGCCGATATCGATGATAAAATCCACGTCGGGGTTGAAGTGACGGGCGGCATTGTAGTGGGCCACCGTCTCCACCAGACCGGCATCGCAGGAGAAGGCGTTCTTGATCAGATCCTCACCGTAGCCGGTGACAGCCGCACCCTTAATGACAATGCGGTCACCACACAGGTTGTAAAGCTCCTTCAGCTGGTCCAGCACAATGGCCACCGGGTTGCCCAGGTTGGAGTGGTAGTAGGTGTACAGCAGACCGCCATCGGCAGTGATCAGCACCATCTTGGTGGTGGTAGAGCCGGCGTCAATTCCCAGCCAGGCATCGCCGGAATAGGTGTTGATGTCCACCTCCGGGGGATGCATGGCATTGTGGCGGGCCAGGAAGACATCATACTCGGCCTGGTCCTGGAACAGAGGCGGCATGGTATCCACCAGACCCACATTATCCACGCTCTTCTCCAGCCGGTCCAGCATCTCGTCAAAGGAGCACTCGGCAAAATCGGTGGCGCACAGAGCTGCGCCGATGCCGGCAAAGCAATCGCCGTCCTCCGGGAAAATGGCGTGGGCCTCGTCCAGCTTCAGGGTCTCCACAAAGCGCTGACGCAGGCCCTGCAGGAAGTGGAGGGGGCCGCCCAGAAAGACGATCTTACCCTTGAGCTCACGGCCCTGGGTCAGACCGGCCACCGTCTGGTCCACCACCGCCTGGAAGATAGAGGCCGCTACGTCCTCTTTCCGTCCGCCCTGGTTTAGGATAGGCTGGATGTCACTCTTGGCAAACACGCCGCAGCGGGAGGCAATGGGATAGATCTTCTCATGTTTGAGAGAGAGTTCATCCAACTCGTTTACCGTGACGTTCATCAGAGTGGCCATCTGATCGATAAAAGCACCGGTACCGCCGGCACAGGAGCCGTTCATCCGCTCCTCCAGTGCACCGCCAAAGAAGATGATCTTGGCGTCCTCGCCGCCCAGCTCGATGACGGCATCCGTATCCGGTATGTAGGTGTTGACAGCGGCAGCGGTGGCGTACACCTCCTGCACGAAGTCGATGTCCGCCGCTTTGGCCACGCCCAGACCGGCGGAGCCGGTGATGGCAATACGCACCTGCTGGCCCCGCAGCTTTTCTTCGATGGAACGCAGAGTCTCCGCTGCCCGCTCTCTGGCCTTGGAGTAGTGCCGTTCATAAGAGCGGAAGAGCAGCTTGTTCTTCTCGTCCAACACCACCACTTTTACCGTGGTGGAACCAATGTCAATTCCAATCCGCAGACTCATAGATTCACCTGGTATCCTTATTATAAAGAATTTCGTATCCATCATAATATAACAAAAAAAATTTTTTTACAAGACCAAACCTCGAAAATACAGGATGTTCCGTATCCGGAAAGAATTGTGCCTAAAAATCCACCCCCCATCCCTGGCCGCTGACGCATTTTTACCAACGCCTTCTGACCGCAACATCTATGTTGACAAGCAATATTATACGTCATATAATATTGTCAGAATGAAAGGAGGGCTTGGATATGGCCTTTCCTTTGGGCGCTCCTCTGCTGGACGCCTGTGTACTGGCGGTTCTGGATGAGGGGGACACCTATGGCTATCGTCTGACCCAGCGCATGAAAGAACAGGTGGAGCTATCGGAATCCACCCTATACCCCGTCCTCAGGCGGCTGCAGCAGAGCGGCTGCCTCACCGTCTACGACAAGCCCTTTCAGGGACGCAACCGGCGCTATTACGCCATCACACCGGCCGGTCGGGCGCTGTTGTCCGGTTATCGAGAGGAATGGGTACGCTACCGCAGCCAGATCGAGGCGCTTCTGCTGGGGGAAAAGGAGGAGAACCATGAATAAGGCAGAATTTTTAAAAGAACTGCATGACATTCTGGCGGGCAAGCTGCCGCCGGAGGAACTGGACGATGTGCTCTCCTACTATGAGGCCTATTTTGCCGATTCCGAAGAGGATGAGGAGACCGTTGCTGAGCGTCTGGGCTCCCCCGCCTCGGTGGCGGAGCAAGTGCTGAAGGATCGGAATGAGCCGACCGAAGAGGTGCCTGCGCCCCAACCTGGCAAGCAAAAAAATCGGGCTTTCTTACCAATCATAGTGTTCTGCGGAGCTGTCGTTCTGGCCCTTCTCCTCTATTTTCTCCTGGTCCGGCCCGATCCCTCCGACTCTGTCCTCCTTCCCGGCCAAACGGCGGACGCCGTCCAAACCCCTGACATTCAGGGCGATTGGGAGGGCGAAGTGGACCCCTTCACAAAACTGGACATTTCAATAGGCCTGGGCAACGTTCAGGTGGAGGAAGGCGACCAGTGGCACCTTCGTCTGATCAACCGTGGGTGGGACAGCCGCTACGACACCACACAGAAATTGAAGTACAGCCAGAACGGCGATACCCTCTCTGTCTGGAGCGTCTCGGACAACATCGCCTCCGGCGAAAGTTCTCCTGATGTGCGGATCCTGATCACTGTCCCAAAGGGCACAGCATTGGAGCAGGCGGATCTAGGCATCGGCGTGGGCGATGTGGACTGGGATGGCTGCACCGTCAGCGGCAAGCTGAGCGTCGAAAGCGGCGTAGGCGATCTGGATGTGTCGGCTCCATTGGGGACGGCCGACCTCTCCACCGGCGTAGGCGATGTAACTTTGAAGGTCACAGGCAGTCAGTCCGACTACGCCTGGCAGCTGAGCACAGGCACCGGCGACATCCGCTTGAATGGGGAGACAGCGGCTCCCTTCACCTTTACCGCCACGGGCGGCAATGGGGACCGGTCTCTCTCCCTGACCAGCGGCACAGGAGATGTCAGTCTGGAATTTCAATGAGTCTTTCTGTTGAGATCATATTTGACTTTTCTAGCAGAGAATCGGGATTTGCAGAGGTAAATAAAATGATTCATCTGGAAAAAATAAACGGTGAAAATATCTGGGACATTTTAAAGTTAAATGTCTCAGATATTCAGAAAAGTTTTGTTGCCAGCAATGATATCAGCATGATCGAAGCGTATATCGCTATTACATCCAATGGATATGCTTTCCCGTTTGGAATTTTTGAAGGTAATAATCCCGTCGGCTTTGTGATGATCGGTTATGATAAAGATGATTACTGGAAAGATGCGCCTGCCATAGCAGATGGGAATTATAACCTGTGGAGATTGATGATTGATAAGAACCATCAAAACAGGGGATACGGGAAACAGGCGCTAGAACTTGCGCTAAGTTTTATCCGAACATTTCCCTGCGGTAAAGCTGATTACTGCTGGCTGTCATATGAGCCAGAAAATGTGGTAGCCAAAGCGCTGTATGCCTCTTTTGGATTTATAGAAACCGGAGAAAAAGACGGAGAGGAACAGATTGCCGTATTAAAACTTTAAGACAATCTCCAGTTTGTCCAATGCTCTGATAGCTTCCCAATAAGCAAAAAACTGCCTGCCGCAGGACTGCGGCAGGCAGTTCTTTCTTTATCTCCGATAAGTACGGGTGATCCCGGCCAGCTTTCCAGATACCGTTGGATTAAGGGCATCGGCGCGCACCCGCCAGGACCAGTTCTGATCTCCCAAAGTGCCGGGGGCGTTGACCCGGGCATCCCCGCCCAGACCCAGCAGATCCTGGAAGGGAGCGATGGCCAGACGGCAGGGAGACATCCAGGCCCCACACACCGCGCCCCAGCCGAAACCCTCGTCCTCCCGCAGGCGCAGGTAATCGAAGGCGTACTGACGCTCGGCCGGGTTGGCCTCGGTAAAGAGCCACTGGACAAAGGTGGGGGTATCATGGGTGCCGGTGTACATCACCGCATCCCGGGGACAGTTGTGGGGCAGATAGGCGCTCTCCCCCACCGGATCAAAGGCGTAGACCAGCACCTTCATGCCGGGCAGGCCGCTCTGGGCAATAAACGCCAGGGCGTCGGCGTCCAGGTCTCCCAGATCCTCAGCGATGAGGGCCAGGCCGGGTACGTTTTTCAGCACGTCCAACAAGTCGTTGCCCGGCCCCTTCTCCCAGTGGCCCTCCCGGGCGTCCTTGGCGTCCTCCGGAATGGACCAGTAAGTATGGAAGGCCCGGAAATGGTCGATACGTACCACGTCGTACAACCGGGCCATATGGGCGCCCCGGCGTTTCCACCAGGCAAAATCGGTCTTTTTGTGATAATCCCAGTCGTACAGAGGGTTGCCCCAATGCTGGCCCTTGTCAGAGAAGGCATCCGGCGGCACACCGGCCACGCCGGAGGGGCGCATATCCTTTTTCAGCTGGAAAAGTTCCGGATTGCCCCATACCTCGGCGCTGTCGGGAGAGACATAGATGGGCAGATCCCCGATGATGGAAACACCCTTGGAGTTGGCGTAGGTCTTAACCGCCTTCCACTGGCGGAAGAACAGATATTGCAGGAAAACCTGGAAGGCGCACTCCTCCGCCAGTTCCACCCGGTACTGCTCCATGGCCTTGGGTTGACGCAGTCGAACTTCGTCAGGCCAGTCAGCCAGTTCCTTGCCGCCGAAGTGCTCCCTCAGCGCCAAAAAGAGGGCGTAATCGGGCAGCCAGTCCCCCTCCTGTTCTTCAAATTCCTTGAGCTGAGCGGCATACTTTGCACGTCCCCGCTCAAACGCCTTCCGCAGCAGAGGCAGCCGCGTCTCGTGAAGCCAGGCATAATCCACCCGGTCCGGATTGTCCCGGCAGGCAGACCGCAGTTCATCCTGGGTCAGCAGTCCCTCCTCCGCCAGCTCATCCAGATCCAGAAACAGGGGGTTTCCGGCAAAGGACGAGGGGGACATATAGGGGGAATTACCCCCGCCCGGCGGTACCAGAGGCAGGATCTGCCAGAATTTCTGGCCTCCAGCCGCCAAAAAGTCGATAAACTGCCGGGCCGGCTTGCCCAGCGTGCCGATGCCGTAAGGCCCCGGCAGGGAGAATACGGGAAGCAGGATCCCGCTGGCTCTTGCTTGCATAAACAGGCCTCCACTTCATTGATTACGGACGTTCCTATTATATTACATCCCCGAAAAAGCCGCAACCCTTGAAAGCCGCGGCTTTCAAGGGTTGCCCTCTGATCAGGTACCGGCCTCTATGGCCGTTTTAATGGTGTCCAGCACCTGGTCGGAATCCTCACACATAACCATCAGCACTGTGCCGTCCTCCAGGGTTTCCAGCCTGGCTTTTTCCGCGATAGCATACTGATCGGCCAGGTAGGTCTGGAAATTGCTCTTCTGTCTGTCAATGAAGGCCTGCAATCCGTCCACCACCACGGCCTCCCGGCCCTCGGCAGGCAGGATAACCGCAATGCCATAGGCCTTGATGTTTACGGGAGAGATGGCAATGGCATAGGCCTGCATATCCTCCTCCGTCACGCCGATCAGGCCGAAGATGGCGGGGGCCAGATCCGCCTCTTCTGAGGTTATGGCAGGCACCGCCTCGTTCATTTCCGCATCCCTGGCGTTTTCAATGGCGGATTGATAGAGCACAGTCCTTTCCTCCGCCGTCAGTTCTTTTTTCTCCTCCTGTTTGTCTCCGCAGCCCGCCATGACGAGCATCAGAAGCGCCAGAGGGATCATCAGTTGTTTTCGCATGGTTGTTTCTCCTTTTCTGTTTCCTGTCTGTGCAGGGTCAGACTTTTACCGGTCTGATCCACCACCAGGGTATCTCCCCGGCCAACCTTGCCGCCCAGCAGCAGTTCGGCTGCCGGGTCCTCTATTTGGGTACGGATGGCCCGGCGAAGGGGCCGCGCCCCATAGTCAGGGTCAAATCCCAGCCTGGCCAGCACCTCCAGTGCCCCGTCAGTCCAGGTGAGCGTCACCCCAAGGGCTTTGAGCCGCTCCCCCACCTGGGACAGCAGGCGGCAGGCAATGGCTTTGATTTCGCTGCGGCCCAGCTGGGTAAAGACGATGGTCTCGTCCAGACGGTTGAGAAATTCCGGTCGAAATACCTTTTTCAAATCCTCCAGCACTGCACTGCGCAATTCCTCCGGGGTGCGGGTCTCACCGTCCCGGTGCTCGGCAGCGGAAAAGCCCAGTTTGCTGCCCTTTGCGGTAATCTTGGCCGCACCTACGTTGGAGGTAAGCACCACTACCGCGTTGCGGAAGTCGGCTTTGCGGCCCTGGGAGTCGGTGACCACACCGTCCTCCATGATCTGGAGCAGAATGCCCCACACGTCGGGGTGAGCCTTCTCGATCTCATCAAAGAGCACCACGCAGTAAGGCCGCCGCCGCACCTTCTCAGTGAGCTGTCCTCCCTCCTCATGGCCTACATAGCCCGGTGGGGAGCCGATGAGCCGGGAGATGGCGTGCTTTTCCATATACTCCGACATATCAAATCGAAACAGGGCTTCCTCGCTGCCGAAGAGGGCCCCCGCCAGGGCACGGCTCAGTTCCGTCTTACCCACGCCGGTGGGACCCAGGAACAGGAAGCAGCCAGTGGGCCGCTCCGGCTCCTTCAAGCCCACCCGGCCCCGGCGCACCGCCCGGGCCACCGCCTTGACGGCTTCCTCCTGTCCCACCACCCGGCGGTGGAGGTCCTCCTCCAGCTTGAGCAGGCGATCGCTCTCGGCCTGGGTCAGGGTGGTGACCGGGATGCCGGTCCACCCCGATACCACCGCCGCTACATCCTCGGCGGTCACGGCGCCGGTATTCTGGCCTGCCCGCCACAGGGCCTTCTGCTGGTCCAGCTCCCGGCGGAAATCCTCCTCCGCGTCCCGGAGCATGGCGGCCTTCTCAAAGTCCTGGCTGCGGATGGCCTCCTCCTTTTCCCCTCTGGCCCGGGCCACCTTGCTCTCCAGTTCCCGCAGATCGGGAGGGGCCGCCAGCCGGTCCAGCCGCACCCGGGCCGCCGCCTCATCCATGAGATCGATGGCCTTGTCAGGCAGGCGGCGATCCCCGATATACCGACTGGACAGGGCCACAGCAGCGGTGATCGCCCCATCGCTGATGGTGATGCGGTGGTGGGCCTCATACCGATCCCGCAGGCCAAAGAGGATGGCCTCCGCCGTCTTCTGATCGGGCTCTCCCACCAGTACCGGCTGAAACCGCCGCTCCAGGGCCGCATCTTTTTCAATATATTTGCGGTACTCCTCGGTGGTTGTGGCGCCGATGACCTGGATCTCTCCCCGGCCCAGAGCAGGCTTGATGATATTGGCCGCGTCGATGGCCCCCTCGGCGGAGCCTGCCCCTACAATATTATGGAGCTCGTCAATGAAGAGGATCACATCCCCCACCCGGCGCACCTCGGACATGACGTTCTTGACCCGTTCCTCAAACTCGCCCCGGTACTTGGTCCCCGCCACCATGGCGGACAGGTCCAGAGAGATGAGCCGCTTGCGCTGCAGCTCCTCCGGTACCTCTCCGGCCACCATCATTCGGGCCAGGCCTTCGGCCACCGCCGTCTTGCCCACGCCAGGTTCTCCGATGAGAGCAGGGTTGTTCTTCTGCCGCCGGGACAGGATCTGGATCACCCGCCGGATCTCCTTGTCCCGCCCCACCACCGGGTCCAGCTGACCACCAGCCGCCAACCGGGTCAGGTCCCGTGCAAACTGCTCCAGCACCTTGGACTCGCCGGGATAATCCCGCTCGGTACGGGGCTTGCCGCTGCCCCGGAAGGAGGAAGGCGGCGGCGCCTCCCCTCCCATGGCGGCGGACAGGTCGCCCCGCAGACGGCGGGGCTCCACCCCAGCGGCGTCCAGCACCCGGACCGCCACACCGTCCCCCTCCCGTAGGATACCCAACAGCAGGTGCTCAGTACCCACATACTGGTGGCCCAGCCGCACCGCCTCGGTGAGGGAGAGTTCAATGATCTTCTTGCACCGGGGGGTCAGTCCCTGGGAGGGGGCAGCGCCCGGCGTACCCACCCCCACCAACTGGGCCACGGTCTTTTTCAACTTCTCCGGCTCCAGGCCGGCGGCCAAAAGCACCTTGGAGGCCACGCCACGGCCCTCCCCAGCCAGCCCCAGCAGCAGGTGCTCGCTGCCCACATAGCCATGGCCCAGCTCCGCCGCGCTCTCCTGAGCCAGCCGAAGCGCGGCCTGGGCCCGCTGGGTAAACCGGGTCTCATTCATGCCGGCGCTTCGCCATCCCTTCCTCCAGGGGAAGAGCCTGCGTTTTTTCTTGACGGGCTTCATACCTTGTGCCACGCCCCTTTTCCTTTGTTCTATGCGGATGGGCCCCGCTGCACGGAGCCCCGTTCAGCTCAGGGGTCAGATCCCCTGCCGCTTCCATGCGGAACCTCGATGTTCTGTCCATCGGATCGCTCCCTTCCGGCTGCGCATCGCAGTTATCATTTTTCCCGCCAGAAAAAAATATACCCATGGTACACACATTTTAGCATTGCAATTTTGAAAAGTTATGATACAATATCGTTAGCTTTGAAGTTTGGAGGTGTATCCAATGGCCTATGTCATCAGCGACGCTTGCGTGAGCTGTGGCGCTTGCGAGGGCGCTTGCCCCGTCGGTGCTATCGCTCAGGGCGATGACCACTACGTGATCGACGCCGGTTCCTGCATCGATTGCGGTACTTGTGCCGACACCTGCCCCACGGGTGCTATTTCCCAGGGCTAATTGACGCACTACGTAAGAAAACAGCGGCATACCACTGGTATGCCGCTGTTTTTACTTCCATACCAAATCCACATTGGGGCCGGTAAGGCCCTCTCCCGCAGAAAGAGAGGATATTATGCAGCTTAAGGGCAAAAGCCTGCTTCTGGTGGGCCTCACGCTGTTCTCCATGTTTTTCGGAGCAGGCAATCTGATCTTCCCGCCCGGCATTGCCGCCCAGGCCGGAACCGCCACTTGGCCCGCATTTCTGGGCCTGGCCATCAGCGCTGTTGGCCTGCCGGTGCTGGGCGTGGTGGCAGTGGCCCGCGCCGGTGGTCTGGATACCCTGTGCAGTCGGGTCCATCCTCTCTTTTCCAAGGCCTTTACCATCGCCGCCTATCTGGCTATCGGTCCCTGCCTGGCCATTCCCCGTACCGCCACCACCTCCTTTGAGATGGCGGTGCCCCCCTTTGCCGGACCGGATGCTCCTCTGTCCCTCTTCCGGCTGATTTACTCTCTGGTGTTCTTTGCCGCCGCTCTGGTCATTGCCCTGCGTCCGGAAAAACTCACCGACCGGCTGGGCAAGATCCTCTGCCCCATCCTGGTGCTCCTCATCGTGGTCACCTTTGCCGGCTGCCTGGTCAATCCCCTGTCCGGCTATGGAGCCGCCTCCGGCGACTATGTGACTCACCCGGTGGTCAAGGGCTTTCTGGAGGGCTACCAGACCATGGACACTATTGCCGCGCTGGCCTTTGGTATTGTGATCGCGGTGAATATCCAAGCCAGAGGAGTCAGGGAGGACAAAGCTGTGGTCAAGGGCACCATCCGCTCCGGCTTCATTGCCGGGGCCATGCTGCTGGTGGTCTATGCCATGCTGGCGCACATTGGCGCTCTGTCCGGCGGCGCAGTCCCCAACCCCACTGACGGCGCTGCCGCTCTCACCAATGTGGTGGGTCTGCTGTTTGGTCCTCTGGGCAATGCCCTGCTGGCCGCCATCTTCATCATCGCCTGCTTCAATGTGTGCGTCGGTCTGATCAGCTCCTGCGGCGAGTTCTTCCACAAGCTCTTCCCCCGTCTCAGCTACCGGGGCTGGGCAATTCTGTTCGCCGTGGTCAGCATGGTGATCTCCAATGCCGGTCTGGCCCAGATCATTTCCGTTTCCGCCCCCGTGCTGGGGGTACTCTACCCCATGGCTATCGTGCTCATTGCCCTGTCCTTCTTCCAGCGCTGGCTGGAAGGAGAGCGGCTGGTCTATCCGGTGGCCATTTTGTTTACCGGCGTGGCCAGCCTGCTCTATGCACTCAAGGACATTGGCCTCCCCCTCTCCTTCCTGAACTATGTGCCTCTGGCTTCCATGGGGCTGGGCTGGGTACTCCCCGCTGTTGTGGGCATCCTGCTTGGTTTGCTTCTGTCCCCTAAAAAGCAGTAGTCTTCCCCCAAACGGGATACCGCCAACGCGGTATCCCGTTGGTTTTTGCTTGCCTTTTCCCACGCATCCGGGTATCATATTGTCTATTGAATCCCTATCCTGTTTGGTGATGCTTTTTGAGACGAGTTTTCCGCATTCTGCGGCGCACGATATTGATCCTTATTCTGGTGGGAGCAATCCTTCTGCTGGGCTTTTTCTTCCTGCGCTGGCGCGGGCTGATCCTGTACTCCCACGAATCCAACCCGGACCAGTGGGAAGTATTCGGTGTGGACGTATCCTCCTATCAGGGGACGGTGGACTGGCACGTCCTGGCCAGCCAGGGGGTAGATTTTGCCTTTATCAAGGCTACGGAAGGTTCCCTCCTTCAGGACAAGCAGTTTGCCTCCAACTGGAAGGGCTCCCTGGAGGCCGGAGTCCGGCCCGGCGCCTACCACTTCCTCAGCTATGACAGCCCCGGGGAGACCCAGGCTGACAACTTTATTTCCATGGTCCCGGTCACCGAGGGGGCATTGCCTCCGGTGGTGGATATTGAATTTTACGGCGAATACCTGGAGAATCCGCCGGAGAAAGCCCAGGTCCAGAGCATTCTGGACCCTCTGCTGGCACGGCTGGAGGAGCACTATGGGGTCAAACCCATTCTCTATGTAACCTACCGCTCCTACTACAGCTACCTCACCAACGCCAAATATGCCGATTATCCGGTGTGGTGCTCCAGTCCCACGGTGTTCCCGCTGGTGCCCCGGTGGCACTTTTGGCAGTACTCCCACTCCGCAAAACTGGAGGGCTACACCGGCGCTCAGCCCCTTATTGATCTGAACGTATTCCGGGGCAGCCAAGCGGAGTTTGATGCCTTTGGCCTGGGATAAGAACTTCTAATTTCCCCCTCTTTTTGATATAATACCAGTACGCAAAACTGTAAGGAGGCCCCTATGGACCGTTTTGATACTCTGATTCAGGAACTGCGCCGCCGTGTCCCTCAGCTGGAACTGCGGGAGCAGGAGCCTATGTCGTCCTATACCACCTTCCGCATCGGCGGTCCCGCCCGGCTGATCGCCCTGCCCAGATGCCGGAAGGAGGCCATTGCCGCGGTCCAGGCGGCCAGAGAACTGGACATCTCCCCTTTCTTTCTGGGTAACGGCAGCAATCTGCTGGTGTCCGATCAGGGATATGCCGGTTTTGTCTTGAAAACCGCTGGACTGGATGATGTGCAGGAGGTAAACCACCGTCTGCGGGCGGAGAGCGGTATTCCCCTGGCCCGGCTGGCCATGGCGGCCCTGGGCAGAGGCCTGACCGGCCTGGAGTTTGCCCACGGCATCCCCGGTACCCTGGGAGGCGGCGTCACCATGAACGCCGGCGCCTACGGCGGCGAGCTGGTTCAGGTTCTGACCTCCGTCACCTTCCTCAACGAGGCTGGAGATGAGGTCACTCTGCCTGTGGAGGAGTGCGCTCTCACCTACCGGCACAGCCTGTTTACCGACCATCCGGAATGGCTCATTCTGGAGGCCGAGTTTGCCCTCACCCCCGGAGACCCCGCTGCAATCAAAGCCAAAATGGACGAGTTGGCCCAAAAGCGCCGTTCCAAGCAGCCTTTGGACCTGCCCAGCGCAGGCAGTACCTTCAAACGCCCCGAGGGCCACTTTGCCGCCGCTCTCATTGAGCAGTGCGGCCTGAAAGGCGTGGGCGTGGGCGGTGCCCAGGTATCGGAAAAGCACGCCGGCTTTGTCGTCAACCGCGGTGGGGCCACCGCCGACGATGTACGCCGGCTGATGGAGCTGATCCAGAACACCGTACTCCGCGAGACCGGCATTGCTTTGGAACCAGAAGTGAAGTTTTTGGGTTTTTGAGGTGAGTTCCTATGAATTTTATTATTATTTCCGGCCTGTCCGGCGCAGGCAAGAGTAAAACCGCCTCCTTCCTGGAGGATATCGGCTTTTATGTGGTCGACAATATGCCCGCCCCCCTGATCCCCAAATTTGCCGAGCTGTGTATGGCAAATCCCTCCCGGTATGACCGGGTGGCTCTGGTCACCGACATCCGGGGCGGTCAGACCTTTGACGGGCTGTTCTCCGCCCTGGACGCCCTCCAGGAGATGGGGTGCGAGTATAAGATCCTCTTTGTGGAGGCCAGCGTGGAGGCCATCATCAAGCGGTACAAGGAGACCCGGCGCAGCCACCCCCTGGCCAGCTCCGCCCACTCCCTGGACGAGGCCGTCCGGCTGGAGCGCACCGTCCTCTCCCCTGTCCGCCAGCGGGCGGAATACATCATCGACACCTCCGCTCTCTCCACCGCCAAGCTGCGGGGGGAGGTGCTGCGCCTCTTCGGCCACGGCGGCGATACCCCCGAGATGAGCGTCAGCGTCATCTCCTTCGGCTTCAAGTACGGTATCCCCATCGAGGCCGATCTGGTGTTTGACGTACGCTTTCTGCCCAATCCCTATTACATTGCCGAGCTGCGTCACCAGACCGGACTGGACGACGGCGTGTACGACTTTGTGTTCGGCTATCGCCAGACCACCGAATTTATGAACTATCTGGAGAATCTCATTGGTTTCCTCCTCCCCCTCTATGTGGCGGAGGGTAAAGCCGCCCTGGTTATCGCCGTGGGCTGTACCGGCGGACAGCACCGCTCGGTCGCCATTACCCACGCTCTGGCCGAGTACATCAAGCAGAAGGGCTATCAGGCCACCGAAAATCACCGGGACATGACCCGGGCATAAAGGAGGAGCCGCCGTGTATCAGTCCTTTTATGAGCGCCGCTGGGCCCAGGGGCCCAAGGTCGTCGCCATCGGCGGCGGCACCGGTCTGTCCACCATGCTCCGCGGTCTGAAAAACCACACCAAGAATCTGACCGCCATCGTCACCGTGGCCGACGACGGCGGCAGCTCCGGTATGCTGCGGCAGGATCTGGGGATGCCCCCTCCGGGAGACATACGCCACTGCATGGAGGCTCTGGCCAATGCCGAGCCTTTGATGCAGCAGCTGCTCACCTACCGCTTCCCCCAGGGCTCCGGCAACCTGACCGGCCAGTCCTTCGGCAATCTGATCCTGGCCGCCCTCAACGGCATTTCCGGCTCCTTTGACGAGGCGGTATCCAAAATGAGCCAGGTTCTGGCCATCACCGGCCGGGTACTGCCTGTGACCAACGCCGACGTGGTATTGGAGGCCACCTTTGAGAATGGCACCAGAGTCCAGGGCGAATCCAAGATCAGCGACTTTAAAAAGGCCCAGGACTGCCGCATCCAGGGTGTGCGCCTGCTGCCCGAGCACCCCAAAGCCTTGCCCGAGGCCATCCGTGCCATCCAGGAGGCCGATTTGATCCTGCTGGGGCCCGGCTCCCTGTATACCAGCGTCATTCCCAATCTGCTGGTGGACGGCATTTCCGAGGCGGTATGCGCCTCCAAGGCCCTGAAGATCTATATCTGCAATATTATGACTCAGGACGGCGAGACCGAGGGCATGACCGCCTCCGACCATGTGAAGGCCCTGCTGCGCCACTCCGGTCCCTGCCTTATTGATATCTGTTTGTGCAATTCCGCCCCGGTACGTCCCGGCCTGCTGGAGCGGTATAAGGAGGAGGACGCCACTCCCATCGTCGTGGACAAAGAGGCCATTGAAGCCTTGGGGGTGGAGCTGGTCACCCGTCCTTTGGCCTCTGAAACCCTGGATTATGCCCGCCACTCCTTTGCCCGGCTGTCCGCCGCGGTGATGGATCTGTATCAGGAGCGGGCCTCCACCCGGATTCTGTAAGGAGGGCGTATCATGTCCTTTTCCACTCAGGTCAAGGCGGAGCTGTGCCGCGCCCCCCTCAACCGGAAGTGCTGCGCCCAGGCGGAGGCCTACGGGGTACTGCTCTACTGCTCCCTGTCCACCCCCACCGAGGTCCGCATCACCACCGAGTCGCCGGAGTTTGCCGACCGGCTGCCCCAACTGTTTCAAAAGGCTTTTCAGGTGCGCTTTGACCGCCTGCCCGCAGAGGGGGCGGGCAAGCGCATCTTTTCCATCACCGCTCCGGACAAGCTGTCCGCCCTCTGGTCCGTTTTTGGCCATGATCCGGCGGAGGCGCTGGTTCACCACATCAATTACGCTGTTCTGGAGGAAGATCACTGCCGTACCGCCTTTCTGCGGGGCGCCTTTCTGGCGGGTGGCTCGGTGACCGACCCGGCCAAGCGCTATCATCTGGAATTGGCCACCTCCCATCTGTCGGTGAGCCGGGAGCTCCACGCCTTGCTGCTGGAGATGGGTTTCTCCCCCAAAGAAAGCCGCCGCAAGGCCAACGCCATTACCTACTTTAAGCAGAGCAACGCCATTGAGGACTTTCTTACCGCCATGGGGGCCCCCTTGGCGGCCATGGATCTGATGAACGCCAAGGCGGAGAAGGACCTGCGGGGCAGCATCAACCGCCGGGTCAACTGTGACGCCGCTAACCTGGACAAGGCGGTAGATGCCGCCCAGGGCCAGATCGAGGCCATCTATAAGCTGGAGGAGCGGGGTATGCTGGAAAACCTGCCGGACAAGCTGAAGGAGGCGGTGGACCTGCGGATGGCCCACCCGGAGCTTACCCTGTCCCAGCTGGCCGAGCTGTGCGATCCGCCGGTTAGCAAATCTGCATTCAATCACCGTCTGCGCAAACTGGTAGAACTGGCCAACCGGTAGTCATTGGTTCCGCTGCACAGAAAGGAGCGAAGGCTATGGCACGCTTTGTCACTTCTCTGTCCCAGGAGCAGTTGTACCGCCTGCTGATGTCCCTGAACGGGACTATATTGCCTGACGGCAGTCGTCTGAATGTGAAGATATACAACTGGAAGACTGAGATAACCCTCGCTAAAAAAGGTGCTGAGGGCAAAGAGACTTTCAGCGAATGGAAAGGCCGCATTCTGTCCAGAAAGGATGGCAGTGCCATTATGCGCGGCTATTTCGGTCTCTCCCTGTTTCAGTGCCTCTTGTTTGCCATACCTTTGTCCTTAATATTTTTCTTGTTGCTGTTATTACTGACAGGTGGCAGTCGCTCTGGCCTGCGGCACTTATCACTATTTGAAGTATTCTTTCTCTCCCTATACGGAGATTTCTGGGGAATTGTGATTCCTCTGCTGGGCTGCTATTTTGCCAGCTTCCTGATTCTGCTCAGCTCCAATGTCAATGTGGAGGAGCAGGCCAACCGCAAGATCCTGCGGGACTATCTGACCCAAACGCTCTGTCAGCATACGACAATTCCCCGCTGAACGCCGCTACCATCTCAAGGAGGTATCCCTATGTCCTTTGTCCACCTGCACGTCCATACCGAGTTTTCCCTGCTGGACGGCGCCTGCCGCATCCCCCTGCTGGTCAAGCGGGTGAAGGAGCTGGGACAGCCCGCCGTGGCCATCACCGACCACGGGGTCATGTACGGCGTGGTGGACTTCTACAAGGCCTGCAAGGCGGAGGGAATCAAGCCCATCATCGGCTGTGAGGTCTATGTGGCTCCTCGTGGCCGCACTGACCGGGTCCATGAGCTGGATGCCGCCATGTACCATCTGATTCTGCTCTGCCGCAACGAGGAGGGCTACCGCAACCTGTGCTATCTGGACTCCTGCGCCTTTACTGAGGGCTTCTATATCCGCCCCCGTATCGACAAGGAGCTGCTGCGGCAGCATTGCGGCGGGCTCATCGCCCTGTCGGCCTGCCAGTCCGGCGAGGTGCCCCGGCGCATCCTGGCGGGGGACTACGAGGGCGCTAAGGCCATTGCCCTGGAAATGCGGGAGCTCTTTGGGGAGGACGGCTACTACCTGGAGCTTCAGGACCACAACCTGCCCAATGACCCCGCCATCAACCAGGGGCTCATCCGCATCCACCAGGAGACCGGTATCCCCCTGGTGGTGACCAACGACGCCCACTACCTCCGCCGGGAGGACGCCCAGATGCAGGACACCCTTATGTGCATCCAGATGGGCAAAACGGTGGACGACCCCAACCGCCTGAAAATGGAGACCAGCGAGCTGTACGTCAAGTCCACCGAGGAGATGGCCGCCCTCTTCCCCGATTACCCGGAGGCGGTGGAAAACACGGTGAAAATTGCCGAGCTGTGCAACATGGACTTCCAGTTCGGCACCTACCACCTGCCGGAATTCAAGCTACCCCAGGGCTACACCGATGGGGACGCCTATTTTGAGAAGCTGTGCCGGGAGGGGTACGCCCGCCGCTACCCTGACAATCCCGAGGGGTACCAGGACCGTCTGGCCTACGAGATGGGCGTCATCCGGCAAATGGGATTTGTGGACTACTTCCTTATCGTTTCGGATTTTATTGGGTATGCTAAAAGCCAGGGCATCCCGGTGGGCCCCGGCCGCGGTTCGGCGGCAGGCTCCATGGTGGCCTACTGCATGAACATCACCGATGTGGACCCCATGAAGTACTCCCTCTACTTTGAGCGATTCCTCAACCCGGAGCGGGTCACCATGCCCGATATCGACATTGACTTCTGCATCCGTCGGAGGCAGGAGGTCATTGAGTACGTCCAGCGCAAGTACGGCGAGGACCATGTGGCTCAGATCGTCACTTTTGGTACCATGGCCGCCCGAGGGGCCATCCGGGACGTGGGCCGGGCTCTGAATATCCCATACGCCGACGTGGACGCGGTGGCCAAACAGGTGCCCAGCGGCCCCGGCGCCCTCCACATCACTCTGGATCAGGCACTCCAGCTGTCCAAGCCCCTGAAGGACCTCTACGAGGGAGACGGGCGGGTAAAGGAGCTCATCGACACTGCCAAGGCCATTGAGGGAATGCCCCGCCACGCCTCCACCCACGCCGCCGGCGTGGTTATCACCCGCCGCCCGGTGATGGACTATGTACCTCTGGCCAAAAACGACGAGTCGGTGGTCACCCAGTACGTCATGACCACCCTGGAGGAGCTTGGCCTCCTGAAAATGGATTTCCTGGGCCTGCGGAACCTGACCATCCTGGACGACACGGTGAAACTGGTGGCCCAGAAGCGCCCCGGCTTCTCCCTGGCCGACATCCCGGACAACGACCCCGAGGTATTCCAGATGCTGTCCGACGGCAAGACCTCCGGCGTGTTCCAGATGGAGTCGGCGGGCATGACCGGGGTGTGCGTGGGCCTGAAACCCCACAACATCGAGGACATCACCGCTATCATCGCCCTCTACCGTCCCGGCCCTATGGACTCCATTCCCCGGTTCATCGCCTGCAAGCACAACCCGGACAAGGTGAAGTACAAGCACCCCGCCCTGGAGCCCATCCTGTCGGTGACCTACGGCTGCATCGTATATCAGGAGCAGGTCATTGAGATCTTCCGCCGTCTGGCGGGCTACACCATGGGCCAGGCTGACATGGTGCGCCGGGCCATCTCCAAAAAGAAGAAGGCCCAGATCGAGAAGGAGCGGCACACCTTTGTCCACGGCGACCCCGAGCGGAACATTGCCGGATGTATGGCAAACGGCATCCCCCAACAGACCGCCGAGGACATTTATGACGAGATCGAGGCCTTCGCCCAGTACGCCTTCAACAAGGCCCACGCGGTAAGCTACGCCATTGTGGCCTACCACACCGCCTGGTTCAAGTGCCACTACACCAAGGAATACATGGCCGCCCTCCTCACCTCAGTGCTAGACTCCAGCGAGAAGGTGGCCGAGTATATCGCCGAATGCAAGGACTGCGGCATTCCTCTCCTCCCCCCGGACATCAACGAGTCCGGGGCCGACTTCACCGTATCCGGCGACCACATCCGCTTCGGTCTGGTGGCCGTCAAGGGCGTAGGCCGCGGCTTTATCAACGACGTACTGACAGAACGAAAGAAGGGGGCGTTCACCTCCTTCCCCGACTTCTGCCAGCGGATGTTTGATTCCGACCTGAATAAGCGGGTGCTGGAAAGTCTCATCAAGTGCGGCGCTTTTGACAGTATGGGAATCTTCCGCTCCCAGCTGCTGGACGCCTATGAGTCTCTGGTGGACTCCATCGCTCAGAACAAGCGCAAAAATCTGGAGGGGCAATTTGACCTCTTCGGCGGCGGCGGGGACGAACCCCAGTCCGCCCCCCAGCTCAACCTGAAAAACATCCCTGAGTTCTCCCGCCGGGAGCTGATGACCATGGAGAAGGAGACCACCGGCCTGTACCTGTCCGGTCACCCCATGGATGAGTACCGGGACCTTGTGAAAAAGCGGAAGGTAGCCTCCATCGGCGCCATTCTCTCCGATTTCGCCCAGGAGGGCGGTCCCACCACCTTCCGGGACGAGCAGCGAGTGACCATTGCCGGTGTGGTGTCCGCCTCCCGTACCCGCACCACCCGCAACAACACTCTGATGGCCTATGTCACCCTGGAGGATGACACCGGCTCTATGGAGATGCTGGTGTTTGCCCGTGCTCTGGGCGAGTGCGGCCCCTATCTGAAGGAAAATGTGCCGCTGCTGGCCGAGGGCCGCATCTCCGTCCGGGATGAAAAGGCCCCCCAGCTCATGTGTGACCGAGTACAACCTCTGGACCACCTGCGGGACGGCTACGAGGAGCCGGACCAGCCTGCGATGAAGATCAAAAAGCTGTACATCCGTATCCCCAGCCTGGAGGACTCCCGCTGGCGCCGGATCAAACTGGTGCTCACCATGTTCCCCGGCACAGAGCAGCTGGTGATCCGCTGCGCCGATACCGGCAAGCTGTTGTCCACCCCCTGCTTGATTCATCCGGCACTTGTCGAAGAACTGAAAGAACTGCTGGGTGGGGAAAATGTGGTCGTGAAGTAACCATCATGCGGCAAGGAGTAACCCCGTGAACATCAAAAAGCTATCTTCCTTTCTCTTTCAGCGCTCAGTGATCGTGGCTGTGCTCATCATTTTGCAGGCCACGGTACTTCTGGTGCCCATGATATGGGCCTGGAGTTACTATGTCTACGTATACTGGGCCTGTGTGGTACTCTCTCTGCTGGCTGTACTGGTCATTGTCCGCAGGCAGACCGATCCGGGGTATAAGATCGCCTGGATCATCCCCATCCTGCTCTTCCCCATGTTTGGCTGGCTGGTCTATCTGCTGTGCGGCGGCAACAAGCTGTCTGCCCGGATGCGCCGGAAGATGCAGGGTATGGACCGTACCATGCTGGAGCAGTTGGAGGATGATTACAAAGCAAAAAAACTCTCCGTGCTGGGCCAGGATGCGGTAAATCAGGCCCGCTATCTGGAGCAGTATGCCCGCTGCCCGGTGTATACCAATACCTGGACACGGTACTTCCCGCTGGGAGACGACGCCTTCCCCGCTATGCTGGAGGAATTGAAAAAGGCCAAACATTATATCTTTTTGGAGTATTTCATCCTGGCCCCCGGTGTGTTCTGGGACTCCATCGTGGAAGTTTTGAAGGAAAAGCACGCTGCCGGCGTGGACGTACGGGTGATCTATGACGACGTGGGTTCCCTTGGCACCCTGCCCGCCAATTACGCCGAAAAATTTGAGCAGGAGACCGGTATCCCCTGCTGCTGTTTCAACCGGTTCAAGCCGGTCATTTCCATCCGTATGAACAACCGGGATCACCGGAAGCTGTGCATCATCGACGGACACACTGCTTTCACCGGCGGGATCAATCTGGCTGACGAGTATATCAACCAGAAACCCCGCTTCGGTCACTGGAAGGACAGCGCCATCCTGGTAAAAGGAGAGGCAGCCTGGAGCATGACGGTGATGTTCCTCACCATGTGGGAATATATCCGGGAGATCAAGGTGGACTATGCTGCCCTGCGGCCCACCGCCCTGCCTCCCGAGGCTGTTCTGGGAAAAGATTGCTTTGTACAGCCCTACGCCGACAATCCCCTGGACAACGAGCCGGTGGGTGAGACAGTATATCTGAACCTGATCTCCAAGGCCAAGCGGTACGTCTATATTATGACTCCCTACCTCATCGTCAGCGACAGCGTCAATACCGCCCTGTGCAATGCCGCCAAATCCGGAGTGGATGTACGCATCATCACCCCCCATATCCCGGACAAAAAGCTGGTATTTGAGCTGACCCGCTCCCACTACCAGCCTCTGCTGGAGGCTGGAGTACAAATCTTTGAGTACACCCCCGGCTTTGTCCACGCCAAAAATCTGGTGTCCGACGATGTGTGCGGAGTTGTAGGCACCATCAACATGGACTATCGCAGTATGTTCCTCCACTTTGAGGACGCGGTGCTCCTCTACCAGGACCCCACAGTGCTGGACATCAAGGCCGACTTTCTGGCCACCCAGCTGGCCAGCCAAAAAGTCACCCTGGAGCAGTGCCTGGAGCGGTCCTGGCCCCGGCGGCTGTTCCGATCCATCCTGCGTGTGCTGGCTCCCCTGGTATAAACGAACACAGCCCCCGCAGCAAGATGCCGCGGGGGCTGTGCTTATACCTGCTCCACCACGCCCACAAAGAGGACGGCATCCCCATCCCGGATCACGAACAGGAAGGGCCGGTCCAGATCCATGACGCAGATAGCGGGGTCCTCCACGATGGCCTCCGAGGCGTCGGCAGCCAGCAGGGTGACGGCGGCGGCCTCCACCCCCTCCTCATCCACCTTCACCCGGGCGATCTGTCTGGCCTGGTCCAGCCACACCGGAGTGAGGTCGACGAGGGGGGTGAAGTCGGCGGTCCCCCTGTACAGCACGTCGGTGATCCCCATACCTGTCAGGGCAGGAATCAAATCCAGATCGGAACTGACATCGAACTTGGGCACCGACCACTGGACCTCGCCGTAGATCTTACTCTCAGAATCGGTGAGTTCCGTCAAAAAATCCGGGTCGGCCAGCAATTCGGCGGGGGTGACCCCCTCGTCAGGGAGGACAAAGGTCATCGTGCCGCCGGTGGTGCCCAGGCTGGCCGCCTGGTAGCCGTTCTGGCGGAGAAAGCCGGCAGTCTGGGTCTTGTGCATGAAATCCACCGCCGTCTCGCTGCCGTCCGCGGCGGTGAACCCTTCCTCCGACGTGAGGCTGGGATCAAACTCGTCGCTCCACCGGGCCTGGAAGTACAGGGTAGAGGCCAGCACCGCCAGAGTCTCGGCCCTGGTGGTCAGCACCTTGCCGTCGGAGCCGATGAGCCCCTTTGTCTGCTCCGATACCCACTCCGTGATGGCTCTGTCCGCCTCGCCGGTACCCATGGGGACCCGGAAGGAGCCGGCATAATAGTACTCCGCCAGCCGCTCCAGGGTGTCCTGGTGGAAGTCTAACTTCTCGCTGAGCCAGATGGAGGTGCCCAGCAGCGTGGCGGCGGTGCCGTCATCCAGGTAGAGGGTGTGCCACAGGATGTCGGCCCACTCCCGCAGCTGATTCACATCGGAAGCCCCTAAAGCATCCAGTATCTGCTGCTGAGTTTCTCCGTCCGTAGTCTCGCTCAGCATGGCCAGAGCAAACCACAGGGATACGGGAGAATAGACCCGGTTGCCCTCCCCTGCCAGAGCCAGGGCGGCGCTGGTGCCGGTATAGTCCGCCAGGGCGGCAGTCAGCTCAGGGGTATCACGCAGGCTGACGGTCTCGTCCTGGTAGGCCTCCCAGGCGTCCAGATAGACATCCAGGTCTGCATTGAATTGCTCCCACTCCGCGTCGCTGCCCCCCAGGGGTTCAGCTGGGTGCTTGGGCAGATCAGGGTACTCCGGCAAGGCAATGGCATAGGCGCTGCCTGTCAATGGCCCGCCGCCGGTCTCGCCGTCCGTGCCGGGGATACCGGTGATAAGCAGGGCTACGGCTGCCACAGCCGCCACTCCCGCCGGCACCAGTGCTTTCAGCGGCCTTCCTTTTCTCTTGGAATCCTCCCCCCTCACCGCCCGCTCCACAGCGGAATGGGTGGGATGGAGGGTATCATTGGCCCGTTTATATTCATTCATCATGGTCACTTGTCTCCTTTCAGTGCTTGAGACAGCCGGTCCCGCCCCCGGGACAACCAGCTTTTCACTGTGCCCGTCTTGGCTCCGGTGAGGGCAGCAATCTCCTCCACCGAATACCCCTCATAGTAATGCAGGTGAATGGCAGTCCGGTACTTTTTTGGCAGGGACAGTACCGCCTCATAGACCGTGCGATCCGCCGGTTCCATGGCCTTTGTCACCGCCTCCTCCAGGGGCAGGTGGGTCCGCCAGCGAGCGGACAGCAGGGTGTTGGTGCAGTTGAGGGTACAGCGGATCAGCCAGGCCTTCCGGTGCTCATCGCTGTCCAGCTCCTCCTCATGGCGGAAGAAGCGGGCAAACACCTCCTGGAACACATCCTCGCTGTCCTGGATATGGCGAGTGCGGGCCAGGGCCAGCCGCCACACCATATCTCCCCAGCGCTCCACCTGAGCTCTGGCTTTCCGCTCGTCCGTCATGGTCTTTCCCCTCCCTTACGGGCATCCGGAGGCCGCCGATTCCTCCTGCGCTCATGCCCGTAAGCACAGGCCCCGCCGGTCCTCTGGTATCCATAATACCACAGCACCCATCCAATGGTTGCATCTACCAGATATTTTCCTTTCCAACATCTTAAAGATTGATAAATTTTCACGCTCCCCCTTTACAGCACAAGCATTTTCGGCTACAATGGGAAACAGATTGAACTAGGAGGTGCGACAGGTATGGAGACCGATTACACTCGCAAATTCAGCATCCGTTATGAAAAAGATCCTGAGATCAAAGAGGTGCTGACCTCCGTATACAACTCCCTTCAGGAGAAGGGATATAACCCCATCAATCAGATCGTGGGGTACATCCTCTCGGAGGACCCGACTTATATCACCAATTATAACAACGCCCGGGCCCTCATCCGTAAGCTGGACCGGGACGAGTTGTTGCAGGAGCTGGTCAAGCAGTATCTCAGGGATTGATGTTTGATTGCGAGAAAAAGATGTCTGCGCTATGCGCAGACATCTTTTTTTCTGTTTGTGTTGCTGCTGCAACATACCGCAGGGCACAGCTCTGGTATGCTTGGCTCACACAAACACAAGGAGGCGTTCCATATGAAACGCAAGATCATAAAAATTGACGAGGCCCTGTGCAACGGCTGCGGCCTGTGTGCCGCCGCCTGCCACGAGGGCGCCATCGAGATGGTAAATGGTAAGGCCAAACTGACCCGGGAGGACTACTGTGACGGGCTGGGCGATTGTCTGCCCGCCTGCCCCACCGGAGCCATCACCTTTGAAGAGCGGGAAGCTCCTGCCTACGACCACGCCGCCGTCATGGCCGCCAAGGCTGCCAAAGAGAAGGCCTCCGCTCCCCTGCCCTGCGGCTGCCCCGGCAGCATGAGCCGGGCCATCCATCGTGATGAAGCCTCCCCTTCCCCCTGCGCCGGGCAGGTACCCAGCCAGCTGCGTCAGTGGCCGGTACAGATCAAGCTGGCACCCATCAATGCCCCTTACTTCGACGGCTGTCATCTGCTCATTGCCGCCGACTGCACGGCCTACGCCTACGGTAACTTCCATCAGGATTTCATCAAGGGCAGGGTAACGCTCATTGGCTGCCCCAAGCTGGATGAGGGCGATTATACTGAGAAACTGACTGCTATCCTGGCGGGCAACGACGTAAAGAGTGTCACCGTAGTCCGCATGACGGTACCCTGCTGCGGCGGTATCCAGCGGGCAGTTCAGAACGCCGTGGCCGCCAGCGGAAAGAATATTCCCCTGCGGGTTGCCATCGTAGCCCCCGACGGCTCCATACAGTAACTATCAAAATACCCCCGAATCGCTGAAAACAGCGGTCCGGGGGTATTTGATTTCAGCCAACCAGATAAGGGGCAAGCCACTGGAAGCAGCCCACCAGAATACAGGCCAGAACCAGCATGAAGAGGGCCCATTTCAGAACCGCAGACAGCACTTTGCTGTCCTGACCCACCAGGCCAACCGCCGCCACAGCGGTGGCAATACACTGGGGAGAGAGGATTTTTCCGATACCGGCACCCACAGAGTTTGCTGCCGCCAGCCAGTAGGGCGAAGCGCCGATGGCTGTGGCCGCTTCCGACTGAAGCCGGCCCAGCAATACCTCCGTGTTGGTACCGCTGCCGGTAACAAAGGCACCGATGGCAGCGATGATGGGGGATACGAAGGGATAGAACACGCCGGTAATGGAGACAAACAGCCCTGCCATGTCAGAGATCATGCCGGAATAGGTCATGATCTTGGCCACCGCCAATACCGCCATAATGGTAACAATGGTGCGGCTCATCTGCTTCAGGGTGGCCAGGAAGGTCTCCCACATCAACCGTGCCCCTGCCTTCTGCACCACGCCGCCGATGATGGCCGCCACAAAGATGACCACACCGGGGGTGTTGACCCAACTGAAGGAGGTCAGCCCCGCCGTCTCAGCGGTGCTGATCTTGAAGGACGAGGCAAACTGAGACAGGAAGCTGTTGACCGGCGGCACCAGCTTGGAGGTAAGCAGCAGCAGCACAAAGATCAGCAGGAAGGGCAAAAAGGCCACCACCGGGGACATCGTCCCCCGCTCCCCCGTCTGGGCGGGCTGCCCACTGGACATCTGATATTCCGCGGGCACCGGCTTACCTTTCCGCAGCCGGGCCATGGCCAGCGTGCAGGCCAGGGACACCACGCTGCCCACCACTACCGTGAGCTCCGGCCCCAGGAAGTAGGACACCGCCAGCTCAGGCACCACAAAGGACAGACCGGCCACCAGGGTGATACCCACCACCCCTTTCAGGGCCTTGACGCCACCGCCGCCGGCAATCACCATCAGGAAGGGCATCAGGATCATGAAGGGAGCCATTTCCACCACGGTGGTAAAGGCCAGCGGGATGGCATCCAGCCCGGTCACACTGACCAGCGTGGTGGTGGGAATACCCACCGAGCCAAAGGCCGTGGGGAAGGCGTTGGCCAGCATACACACCAGGCAGGACAGCACCGGGTCCATACCCATACCTGCCAGCATACCGGCGGGAATGGCCACGGCGGTACCAAAGCCCGCCATTCCCTCCAGAAATCCGCCGAAGCACCAGCCGATCAGCAGGATGATGACCCGCCGGTCCCCCGACACATTGGACAGCATCCGCTTGATCACATCCATAGCGCCGGTGCGCAAAGACAGATTGTAAGTAAAAATGGCGGCGATGATCACCAGAATGATGGGCCACAGGGCCGCGGCAAAGCCCTCCAGGGCGGAGGTCAGGCAATCCACCGGCGGCATCTTCCACAGGGTCAGGGCCAGCACCGCCGTGAGCAGCAGCGCGATGAGACAGGCGCGATGGCCCGGCATTTTCAGAACAGCCAGCGCAATTATCAGCCAGACAATAGGCAGCAGCGTAAGGATCGACATCAACAACGGCATTGAAAACGGGACCTCCTTTGTCTCCTGCCGCCGCCGGACACAGGGCGGCGGCCCACTTTTTATTGGTTCTACCAATCAAAATACAAAAACCGAAATTCGCCCTTCTCTCCCTCCTTAATTTTTCCATGCTTTTCCGCAGTAAATGATATTTCGATAAACTGACTGGTCTTATTATAAATTCATACCAGCAAATTGTCCACTCCCTTTCTTTATTTCAGCTCAAAATTGGCGCTTTGCATAAATTCAAACCCATTTTTTCGGAATATGTGAGAAATTAAAAACTGGGGATTGCATTTTTCAAAAATTGTGGTAAAGTGATGACGTCAGCAAAGTGGTTGTACCACTTCATTCTTAATTCCGATCTGCAAGGAGGTATTTCGAATGGCCCTTACCATTCCCTTTGGATCTTCCGGCATGACGCTGCACGCGGATCTGTCCGGGGCTGAGGTGCTCACCTCTCACATCGGGGAGCTGACTGCCTCCGACTCAGAGGACGCCCTGGTGCTGGCCGCCATGGCCAACCCCATCGACTCCAAGCCTCTGGAGGAGCTGGCCGCCGGCAAGAAAACCTGCACCATCATCATCAGCGATCATACCCGTCCGGTGCCCAGCAAGCACATTCTGCCCCATATGCTGGCCCAGCTGCGCCGGGGCAATCCGGACATCCAGATCACCCTGCTGGTTGCCACCGGCTTCCACCGCCCCACCACCAAAGAGGAGCTGGTTGGCAAGCTGGGTCAGGACATCGTGGACCATGAGACCATCGTCATTCACGACAGCCGGGACGCCGCCTCCAACGTAAAGATCGGCGTGCTCCCCTCCGGTGCCGACTGCGTCATCGATCGTCTGGCTGTGGAGACCGATCTGCTGGTGGCTGAGGGCTTTATTGAGCCCCACTTCTTTGCCGGTTTCTCCGGCGGCCGCAAGAGTGTGCTGCCCGGCGTGTGTGATCAGGTCACCGTGCTGGGTAATCACTGCTCCAAGTTTATCGCCTCCCCCTACGCCCGCACCGGCGTGCTGGACGGCAATCCGCTTCACACCGATATGCTGGCGGCGGCCAGGATGGCCAAGCTGGCTTACATCGTAAACGTCATCATTGACGAGGACAAGAAGGTAGTGGCCGCCTTTGCCGGCGACCCGGAGACCGCCCACCGCAAGGGCTGTGACTTCCTGCTGGGTTACTGCCAGGTCAAGCCGGAGCGCCGGGGCGATATCGTCATCTCCAGCAACGGCGGCTACCCCCTGGATCAGAACATCTACCAGAGCGTCAAGGGCCTCACCGCGGCGGAGGCCGCCGCGGCAGAAGGCGGCGTGCTCATCATGGTCAGCTCCTGCATGGACGGGGCCGGCGGGGACAGCTTCTATCATGCCCTGCGTGACGCCTCCTCCCCCCAGGCCCTGACCGATGAGATCCTGGCCACGCCGCAGGATCAGACCAAGCCGGATCAGTGGGAATTTCAGATCCTGGCCCGGGTCCTGTGCAAGCACCGCGTGATCTACGTCACCGTTCCCGAACAGCGCCGGACCATCGAGGACATGAAGATGGAGTGGGCCCCCGACGTGGACACCGCCCTGGAGCGGGCCCGCCAGGCCAAGGGTGCCGACGCCCATCTGGTGGTCATTCCCAATGGTATTTCCGTCATGGTGCGGGAGTAAGTCCCGTTTCCCATTCGTTAATACATTTTGCCTGAACTATGTATGGAGGAGGTTCTACTTATGGCAACGTACAATCCCGTCACGCCTGAAATCATCGCTCAGCTGGAGCAGGTGGTACCCGGCCGCGTCGTGGTAGGTGGCGACGTCAATCCCGACTATGCCCGGGATGAGATGCCCATCTACGGCGTGAAGATGCCCGAAGTATCCATCGACGTGCTCACCACCGAAGAGGTGGCCGGCATCGTCAAGATCTGCTACGACAACAACATCCCCGTCACCACCCGCGGCGCCGGCACCGGTCTGGTGGGTGGCTGCACCCCCGTGTGCGGCGGCGTGGTGCTGTGCACCATGCGGATGAACAAGATCCTGAGCTATGACCTTGAAAACTTCGCCGTTACCGTTCAGCCCGGCGTGCTGCTGCAGCAGCTGGCCGACGACGCGCTCACCCACGGCTGCCTGTATCCCCCCGATCCCGGCGAGAAGATGGCTACCTTGGGCGGCAACGTGGCCACCAATGCCGGCGGTATGCGGGCTGTCAAGTATGGCGCTACCCGTGACTATGTACGGGCCATGACCGTAGTTCTCCCCACCGGTGAGATCACCCACTTCGGCAGCACCGTGTCCAAGACCAGCTCCGGTTACAGCCTGACCAACCTGATGGTGGGCTCCGAGGGCACCCTGGGCATTATCACTGAGCTGACCCTGAAGCTCATCCCCGCCCCCAAGGCCACCGTCAGCCTCATCGTCCCCTACGAGGATCTGGACGCCTGCATCTCCACTGTGCCCAAGATCTTTATGAATCACTTCAAGCCCCAGGCCGTAGAGTTCTTTGAGAAGGAGATCTTGGTCTCCTCCGAGGAGTATCTGGGCAAGCAGGCCTTCCCCCACACCTTTGACGGCGTGGATGTGGGTGCCTATCTGCTGCTCACCTTCGACGGCGACTCCATGGACGAGCTGGATCCCATCGTGGAGAGAGCCGCCGAGATGCTGGTGGAAGAGGGCGCGCTGGACGTGCTGGTGGCCGACACCCCGGGCAAGCTGAAGGACGCCTGGGCTGCCCGTTCCTCCTTCCTGGAGGGCATCGAAGAGCAGACCAAGCTGCTGGATGAGTGCGACGTGGTGGTGCCTGTCAACCAGATCGCCAACTATGTGGCTTTCGTCAACGAGACCAAGAGCAAGTACGACTTTGAAGTCAAGTACTTCGGTCACGCCGGCGACGGCAACCTGCACATCTATGAGTGCTCCAACACCATGGACGAGGCCGAGTTCCGCAAGCAGGTGGATCAGTTCCTCAGCGCCATCTATCAGAAGGCCATGGAACTGGGCGGCCAGATCTCCGGTGAGCACGGCATCGGCTACGGCAAGGTGAAGTACCTGGCTGAGGCTGTGGGCCCGGTGAATATGGCGCTGATGCAGGGCATCAAGAAGGTCTTTGACCCCAAGATGATCCTCAACCCCGGCAAGGTCTGCTGCACTCTCTAATCGTTCGGAAAGGAGCTTTGCTATGAATATTCTGGTATGCATCAAGCAGGTCCCGGACACGACGGAGATCAAGATCGATCCCGTCACCAACACCCTGGTCCGGGACGGCGTTCCCAGCATCATCAACCCCTTTGACGGCTACGCCCTGGAGGCTGCCGCCCGCATCAAGGACAAGGACCCCGATACCCGTATCGTGGTGCTGTCCATGGGTCCCAAGCAGGCCGAGGCCGCTCTGCGTGAGGCCCTGGCCATCGCTGCCGACAAGGCTTATCTGGTCACCGACCGGATGTTCGGCGGTTCCGATACCCTGGCCACCAGCTACATCCTGTACAATGCCGTTGCCAAGGTGGAGGAGCTGGAGGGCATCAAGTTTGATGCTATCTTCTGCGGCAAGCAGGCCATCGACGGCGACACCGCCCAGGTTGGCCCCGAGCTGGCCGAGCTGCTGGACTACCCCCAGGTCACCTACGCCCTGGAGGCCACCAGCGCCGACGGCTCTCTGCACATCCTGAAGGAGGGCGAGGACGGCAACTACCTCATCGGTATCAAGACCCCCTGCCTCATCACCTTCACCAAGCCCTCCTTTGACCCCCGCTTCCCCACCATCAAGCGGAAGATGGCCGCCCGCAAGGCTGTCATCGAGAACCTGACCTCCGCCGAGCTGACCAGCATCGACCCCGCCCGGGCCGGTCTGAAGGGCTCCCCCACCAAGGTGAAGAAGACCTTCGTGCCCCCCCGCAAGGAGGCCGGCGTGGTCATCAAGGAAGAGACCGGCGAAGAGTCCGCTCAGAAGCTGTTCGCGCTTCTGAGCGAGGCCCATGTGATTTAAGGGAGGCGCAGCAACATGGAAGCGAAAACCAAGGACCTTTGGGTATTTGTAGAAACCAAGGAGGACGGCTCCGCCAAGAACGTGGGCATCGAGCTGCTGGGCCCCGGCCGTGAGCTGGCCGACAAGCAGGGCGGTAAGCTGGTGGCCGTGGTCATCGGCTGCGGCGTGAAGGCCGCAGTGGACGAAGCCGCCTGCCACGGCGCGGACCAGGTCCTCTATGTCGATGGCGAGGAGTTCCGTCAGTATTCCACCGACGCCTACGTGGCCGCTTTGGACCACCTGGTGGAGACCTACGGCCCCACCACCATGCTCATCGGCGCCACCCCCAACGGCCGTGACATGGGTCCCCGTCTGTCCAGCCGCCTGCAGACCGGCCTGACCGCCGACTGCACCGGCCTGGCCATTGACGAGGAGACCGGCTGCGTGGCCTGGACCCGTCCCGCCTTCGGCGGCAACCTGATGGCCACCATCCTGTGCACTGATCATCGTCCCCAGCTGGGCACTGTCCGTCCCGGCGTCTTTAAGAAGCCCGAGGCCGGCGAGGCCAAGGCTGAGATCGTGAAGGTGGACTTCTCCTTCCCCGCCGAGAGCATCCGCACCGAGATCCTGGAGGTCATCAAGGAGACCGCCGGTGAGCTGGTGGATCTGGAGGGCGCCGACATCATCGTGTCCGGCGGCCGCGGCGTGGGCAGCGCCGAGGGCTTCGAGCCCATCCGTGAACTGGCCGACGCGCTGGGCGCCACCGTAGGCGCCTCCCGTGCCGCCGTTGACGCCGGCTGGATCTCTCACTCCCACCAGGTTGGCCAGACCGGCAAGACCGTGGGTCCCAAGCTGTACATCGCCTGCGGCATCTCCGGTGCCATTCAGCATCTGGCCGGTATGAGCGGCTCCGACGTCATCGTGGCCATCAACAAGGACGCCGATGCCCCCATCTTCGGCGTGGCCGACTACGGCATCGTGGGCAACCTCTTTGAGGTGGTACCCGCTCTCACCGCTGAGATCAAGAAGCGCAAGGGCTAATCTCTCCCGCATACAGGTACGGATATCCTGCGGGTCCGGGTCACCTCCTCTCCCCCGCCTTACCGGCGGGGCCCGGGCCCGCACCACACAATAAGGAGTGCTGCGTTATGAATTTTAAGTTCAACGAAGAAGAGCAGGAAATCATTGATATGCTCCACGACTTCGCCCTCAAGGAAGTGGCTCCCATTGCCGCCGAGGTCGACGAGGATGAGCGTTTCCCCGAGGAGACCTGGCACAAGCTGGCCGACATGGGCATGATGGGCGTTCCCTTCCCCGAGGAGTACGGCGGCGCCGGCATGAGCTACCTGACCTACATCGGCTGCTGCGAGGAGTTGGCCAAGCACTGCGCCACCACCTCCGTCATGGTTTCCGCTCATACTTCCCTGTGCACCTGGCCTATCTACCAGTTCGGCACTGAGGAGCAGAAGCAGAAGTATCTGCCCGGCCTGTGCTCCGGCGAGACGCTGGGCGCTTTCGGTCTGACCGAGCCCGGCGCCGGCACCGACGCCGCCATGCAGAAGACCGTCGCCGAGGATAAGGGTGATCACTGGCTGCTCAACGGCTCCAAGATCTTCATCACCAACGCCGGTTTTGCCTCTGTGTTCGTGGTCTTCGCCATGACCGACAAGTCTCTGGGCACCAAGGGCATCTCCGCCTTCATCGTGGACCGTGATGCTCCTGGCTTCAGCGTGGGCGCTCACGAGAAGAAGATGGGCATCCGCGGTTCTTCCACCTGCGAGCTGATCTTTGACAACTGCAAGATTCCCAAGGAGAACCTGCTGGGCGAGATCGGCAAGGGCTTCAAGATCGCTATGATGACTCTGGACGGCGGCCGTATCGGCATCGGCGCCCAGGCTCTGGGTATCGCTCAGGGCTGCATCGACCAGACCGTAAAGTACACCAAGGAGCGCATCCAGTTCGGTAAGCGCATCAGCCAGTTCCAGAACACCCAGTTCCAGCTGGCCGATATGCAGGCCAAGGTGGACGCCGCCCGTCTGCTCATCTATCGCGCCGCTCAGGCCAAGCAGGATGGCGAGCCCTACAGCCATCTGGCCGCTATGGGCAAGCTGTACGCCTCCGAGGCCGCCAGCGACGTGACCCGCCGCTGCCTCCAGCTGGTGGGCGGCTACGGCTACACCCGTGAGTATCCCTTTGAGCGCATGATGCGCGACGCCAAGATCACCGAGATCTACGAGGGCACCTCTGAGGTCCAGCGTATGGTCATCTCCGGTTGGATGGGCGTCAAATAATTTCCCTTTTGTGAATAAACCGCTTGCCCGGTTTATTCTCGCGGACCTGCTCCGCGTATCGTCTTCCTCCATATGAACGCAGAGACACCGACAAGGCCGATCCATCCTTGCCGGTGTTTCTGTCTTCTCTCCAAATCTGGTCCTGCGGGTTGCAGTTGTGTCGTGATATTTTTTATGATATAATAGTTAGGTTATAGAAAATGCTCGAATTTGGAGGCTCCATGAACGAACGATCGGAACGCACCTATGAAAAGGTAGTCAATTATATCCAGAGTGAAATCTGGAAAGGCAATCTGAAACGGGGTGAGTGCCTGCCCCCTGAACGGGATCTGGCCGAACTGCTGGGCGTCAGCCGCAATTCCGTCCGGGAAGCCCTGCGCACCATGAGTCTGATGGGCTTTATCTCCAGCGTCCACGGTGCTGGCAACTTCCTCACCTGCGACCTGGAACAAAACCTGAGCGCCAGTTTCCGCATGATGCTGCTGCTGGGTGAAACCAACTACCTGCAGGTCAGCCAGCTGCGCCGCGGTCTGGAAAGTGAGACCGCACGTCTGGCCGCCAACCGTATTCTGCCCGGCCAGGCCGCCCGCCTGATGGAACTGGCTGTAAAAATGCGGGATGAAACGGATGCAGAAAAGGCCTCCCACTATGACCAGGAATTTCACAACCTGCTGTGCGACGCCTCGGGCAACAAGTTGATCCGCTCCCTGTTCGGCGCTATCCGGGCCACCGTAAATGATTTTATCGGCACCGTCTACGTCCGCATCATGGAGGAAAAGGAACAGGCCTCCCTCCTGCACAACGCCCATATCCAACTGGCCCAAGCCCTGGCCGACCATGATGAGCTGGCCGCCATCCGAGCCACCTTCACCCACTTCGAGATAGTCAACACCTCCATCCAGAAGGATGAACTGGCCGGACGCAAGATTTTTTAATCCTTTTTTCAAAAAAACAGCGCTTCATCTGATGATGCAGATGAAGCGCTGTTTTTTCTTTATGTCTCCGCTTTCAGATAGGCCTCCACACCGTCGGCGATGCCCTGGGCGATCTTTTGCTGGTAATCAGGGTCGCACAACCGGGCCAGCTCTCCCGGATGGGTCATGAATCCGGTTTCCACCAGCACGGCGGGCATGGTGGTCTCCCGCAGCACCTGGAAATTGGCGGAGGGGGTACCACGCCCGATGCCGCCGGTGGCGGCTACTACCCCGGCCTGCACCTGCTTGGCCAAGGCCTCACCCCGGGTGCTGTTGGGATAATAATAGGTAAAGATCCCCTCATAATCTGTCCGGTCCAGGGCATTGCAGTGGATGCTGACAAAGACCTCCGCCTGAGCGGCGTTGGCCATCTTGGCCCGGTCGGCCAGGCTCACCGAGTCGTCCCCCGTCCGGGTAAGTACCACGTTGTACCCCCGCTCCTCCAGGATATCTGCCAGCATCAGGGACATGGGCAGGGTCAGATCTTTTTCCTTTACATCATTTCCATTTTCATCGGGATAGACCGCACCCGGCTGATTGCCGCCGTGGCCGGGATCAATGGCAATGGTAATCTTGCTCGGATCCAGAGGGGGCACCTCCGGCTCTTCCGGCACATCGGTGACGCTGACTCGCACCTGATTCCCACCGGAAGATACGGACAGATTCTGTGCATAGCTGACACCGGAGGCCAGGTCCAGCACCACCCGCAAGGTGTGGGGATACCCGTAGCCCAGATCATCCCCATGCTGGGAACAGCGGATCTTCTCAATGGAGTCGCTCTCCACCTGAAGCGTCAGATCTTTCCCTACCGCCGGGGCGTACACTGCCCCCAGCAAGTCTATGGCCAGCCGGTCCCCCAGGTCCACAATGCGGTACTTGGGCGTATGGTCGGCGGTGATGGTAAAGGTCTGCTCCTCCTCATCAAAAGACAATTCGGTAATCCACCCCAGATCTCCCTCCTGGGGCTGGGTGGGATCGGGCTGCTGAGGCTCCTCCGGGGAGGTAATGGCCACTGTGGCCGTCTCCCCCACCCATTCCACACCGGCCCCCAACTGCTCGGACACAAAGCGGAGGGGTACCATGGTGCTCTCCTTGCCATCCCACATGACGCCGCCGGCGGGCACTCCGTCGGGCAGCTCCACCGCTTGGCCGTCCACCAGGGCCGTGGCGCTGCCTGCCGTCAGTACAATGGTGCTCTCCTCCCGCAGGATGATGATCTGCCGGGTCTCAGGCACCCAGGTCACTGTAGCGTCCAGTGCCTCGGAGATGAGCCGGACAGGCACCAGGGTACGGCCGTTGGTGCTTCCCTCCGGATAGTAGGCCAGCGCCGGCACGTCCTCCGGTATCAACGCCTCCCCGTCCAGAGTCAAATTGGCACGATCGGTCACTGTAGGTTCACTGTAACGCTGGCTCACCTCATCGTAAAACCGGACGGTGATTTGCTCCGTCCCCGCCGCCATAGCGGCCGGAAATAGTCCAACTACCACCGCCAGCAGCAAAAACAGCGTAAATATGCGTTTCTTCATGGTATGCTCCTTGCCAGAACTGGGATATCTTCGACATATTTTATCCTATTTCCCATAGAGCCGTCAAGAAAACACCGGCAGAAAAAGTTGACATAAATTTCATCATCCAGAAAATGACGGACAAAGCTCTTGCACTTGCAAGAAAAAGTTGGTATGATGAAAGATAATTCAAGAGCATCGGAGGGAATCATATGCTGAACATCACCCGTCAGGGCGTCTACTATAAAAACAACGCCTTTGTGCCTGTCCAGGACGGCCCCGCCGCCGGCCTGCCCGCTCCCGAGGAGGCAAAGAAAGGCACCATGGCCTATTCCATTCTGAAGGCCCATAACACCAGCGATTCTATGGACAGTCTGGCCATCAAGTTCGACGCCATGGCCTCCCATGACATCACCTACGTCGGCATCATCCAGACCGCCCGGGCTTCCGGCATGAAGGAGTTCCCGCTCCCCTATGTGCTCACCAACTGCCACAACTCCCTGTGCGCCGTGGGCGGCACCATCAATGAGGACGACCATGTGTTCGGTCTGTCCGCTGCCAAGAAGTACGGCGGCGAGTTCGTCCCCGCCCACCAGAGCGTGATCCACTCCTATATGAGAGAGCGGTACGCCGCCCCCGGCAAGATGATCCTGGGCTCCGACTCCCACACCCGCTACGGTGCCTACGGCACCATGGCCATCGGCGAGGGCGGTCCCGAGCTGGCCCGGCAGCTGCTGGAAAAGACCTACAACATCAGCTATCCCAAGGTCATCGCCATCTATCTCACCGGCGCCCCCATCCCCGGCGTGGGTCCCCAGGACGTGGCTCTGGAGCTGATCCGCTCCACCTTCAAGGACGGCACCGTCAAGAATGCCGTCATGGAGTTCTTCGGTCCCGGCGTGGCCAACCTGTCCATGGACTACCGCTCCGGCATTGACGTCATGACCACTGAGACCACCTGCCTGTCCTCCGTGTGGGTGGCCGACGACACCCTGAAGGACCACCTGGCGGTGCTGGGCCGCGGCGGCGAGTTCAAGCCCCAGGCCCCCGCTGACGGCGCCTACTATGACGGCGTCATCCATGTGGAGCTGGACAAGATCCGGCCCATGATCGCCCTGCCCTTCCATCCCTCTAATGCCTACACCATCCAGGAGTTTAAGGAGAACATGGCCGACCTGCTCCATCAGGTGGACGAGGATACCATGCACCAGCTGAAGCTGAAGAGCAAGCCTGCCTCCCTGCTGGACAAGATCGTGGACGGCAAGTTCATGGTGGATCAGGGTGTCATCGCCGGCTGCTCCGGCGGCACCTATCAAAACATTGTCCGGGCAGCCCAGGTGCTGGACGGCCACGCCATCGGCTCCGACGCCTTCTGGCTGTCCGTCTACCCCACCAGCCAGCCCGTCAACCTGGAGCTGACAAAGCGTGGCTACATCGCCTCCCTGATGGCGGCTGGCGCCTCCATCCGCTCCTGCTTCTGCGGTCCCTGCTTCGGCGCCGGCGACGTGCCCGCCAACGGTGCCTTCTCCATCCGCCACTCCACCCGCAACTTCCCCAACCGGGAGGGCTCCAAGCCTTCCGATGGCCAGGTGTCCTATGTGGCCCTGATGGACGCCCGTTCCATCGCCGCTACCGCCCTCAACGGCGGCGCCCTCACCGGAGCCGACGAGCTGCCCAATGCCCCCGTTGATCCCGCGGTTGAGCCCTTCGCCTATGACGACACTCCCTACAAGGCCCGGGTGTACTTCGGCGTGGGCAAGGCTGATCCCAGCCAGGAGCTGGTCTTTGGTCCCAACATCGCCGACTGGCCGGAGCAGGTTGCTCTGCCCGACAACCTGCTGCTCACCGTTTGCTCCGCCATCTATGATCCCGTCACCACCACCGACGAGCTAATCCCCTCCGGCGAGACCTCCTCCTACCGCTCCAACCCCATCAAGCTGTCTGAGTTCGCTCTGAGCCGGAAGGATCCCCAGTATGTGCCCCGGGCCAAGGAGATTCTGGCGGTGGAGAAGCTGCGCCGTACCAACCCCGAGGCCCCCGAGGTGAAGGAGGCCCTGATGGGCCACAATCCCGCCAACACCGGCCTGGGCTCCCTGGTGATGGCCCTCAAGCCCGGCGACGGCTCCGCCCGTGAGCAGGCTGCCTCCTGCCAGCGTGTGCTGGGCGGCGTGGCCAACCTGGCCGCTGAGTACGCCACCAAGCGTTACCGCTCCAACGTGGTGAACTGGGGTATGCTGCCCTTCATCAACGAGGACGTAAAGGACTGGAACATCCAGCCCGGCGACAAGCTGTACATCCCCGGCGTCCGCACCGCCCTGGACAGCGGCGCCGATGTCATCCCCGCCGTCCTTATCCAGAACGGTACGGAGCACACCGTCACCCTGAAGCTGCCCGGCATGACCCGCGAAGAACGTGATATTGTTTTGGCGGGCTGCCTCATCAACTACTACGCCAAATAAAAGCCGGGGCGCTGCACACCGATGCAGCGCCCCTCTTTTTTAAAGGAGACTTTCCCATGGTCCCAAAGCCCACCCCCCTTCTGCCCGCCAAACCCCTGGCCGCCACCAACAACATCTCCGGCTTCCGGGTGCGGCCCGGCCTGTTTCTGCTGAATGGCGCCAACGTGGTGCCCGGCGGAGTCAGCTTCACCATCCACTCCATCAACGCCACCTACTGCGAGCTGTGCCTCTTCCGCCGCACCCAGCAGGAACCCTTTGCCATCCTGCCCTTCCCGGAGAACTTTCGTATCGGCAACACCTTCTCTATGATCGTCTTTGACCTGGACATCTACGAGATCGAATATGCCTATCGGATGGACGGTCCCAATGACCCGGACCGGGGCCTGCTCTTTGACAAAACCAAATACCTGCTGGACCCCTATGCACGGGCGGTCACCGGCCAGAGTATCTGGGGCGTGAACCAGACCCCCGGCTGCTCCTACCACGCCCGGGTGGTGGAGGATATCTTTGACTGGGGGGACTTCCACGACCCCCATCTCCCCTTCCGGGATATGATCATCTATGAGACCCACGTCCGGGGCTTTACCCAGCATCCCTCCTCCGGTGTCAAGCACCCCGGCACCTTTGAGGGCCTGCTGGAGAAGCTGCCCTATCTGCTGGAGCTGGGGGTCAACACAGTGGAGCTGATGCCCATCTTTGAGTTTGACGAGATGGCCGACGAGCGCATCGTGGACGGCCGCCAGCTGCTCAACTACTGGGGCTACAACACCGTCTGCTTCTTCGCCCCCAACACCAGCTACACCGCCACTCCGGAGTTCAACCACGAGGGCACCCAGCTCAAGCATCTGATCCGCACCCTCAACGAGCACGGCATTGAGGTTATTCTGGACGTGGTGGTCAACCACACCGCCGAAGGCAACGAGCAGGGCCCCTTCTTCTCCTTCAAGGGTCTGGACAACAACATCTACTATATGCTCACCCCCGACGGCAAGTATTATAACTTCTCCGGCGTGGGCAACACCCTCAACTGCAACCATCCGGTGGTGCGTCAGTTCATTCTGGACTGCCTGCGGTATTGGGTGGTGGAGTACCGGGTGGACGGATTCCGGTTTGACCTTGCCTCCATTCTGGGCCGGGACACCGACGGCGCTCCCCTGTCTGAGCCGCCCCTGCTGGAGAGCCTGGCCTTCGACCCCATTCTGGGCCGGGTGAAGCTCATTGCCGAGGCCTGGGACGCCGGCGGACTGTACCAGGTGGGGTCCTTTCCCTCCTGGAACCGGTGGGCAGAATGGAACGGCAAGTACCGGGACGACCTGCGCTGCTTCCTGAAGGGAGACGGAGGTCTGGCCTGGGCGGCAGTCCAGCGTATCACCGGTTCCGCCGACCTGTATCCCCCCTCCCAGCGGCAGAACGCCTCGGTGAACTTCCTCACCTGCCACGACGGCTTTACCCTGTACGACCTGTACTCTTACGACGTCAAGCACAACGAGGCCAACGGCTGGGGCAACACCGACGGGGCCAACGACAACAACAGCTGGAACTGCGGCGTGGAGGGGGACACCGAGGACCCGGCGGTGCTGTCCCTCCGTGACCGGCTGATGAAAAACGCCTTTGCCGTGCTGCTGTGCAGCCGGGGTACCCCCATGTTCCTGGCGGGTGACGAGTTTGCCAACACCCAGTTTGGCAACAACAACGCCTACTGTCAGGACAACGAGATTTCCTGGCTGGACTGGTCCCGGCTGGAAAACCACCAGGATCTGTTCCACTTTGTCTCGCAAATGATCGCCTTCCGCAAAGCACACCCCATTATCCGCGGAGAGACTGCCCCTGCCCGGTGCGGCTGGCCCTCGGTGTCCCTTCACAACGGGGCAGCCTGGAACGCCAAGATGGATGAGCAGACCCGGCAGATCGGCGTGCTCTTCACCGGCCGGAACCAGGACGACACCGCCGACGACCTGATTCTGCTGGCGGTCAATTCCCACTGGGAGGCACATTGGCAGGGCCTGCCTGAGCTGCCCTCCGGCCTGCGGTGGAGTCTGGTGCTCCACACCGCCTGCCCTGATCCCTTTGGCGCCGGCCCCCTGTTCAGCGGCAATGGACTGCAGATGGGCCCCCGCTCGGTGGCCGTCTTTCATGCGGTCAGCGGACGCAGTTGATTCAAAAAAGCCTGCCGGAAAATTTCCGGCAGGCTTTTTCTGTTGCATCAAGGGGGCAAAGAGCCTCAGCAGCGTCCGGCCCAGGCCCAGCTTCCTGCCCCGGTAATCCTTTGTGACCTCCCGGCACTGGGCAAAGGTCTCCACAAAATCCTTCCCCACATCTTCCACCGCCTTGCAGTCATAGAGGAACACACCGTTTTCAAAGTGGAGATACAGGCTGCGATAATCCAGATTGATGGTACCCACTGCCGCCGTCTCCCCGTCGCACAGCATCATCTTGGCGTGGCAGAAGCCGGGGGTATACTCAAAAATCCGCACGCCACGGTCCGCCAGGCATCCATAATAGGAGCGGGTCACCTTGTAGACTAGCGTTTTATCCGGGATACCGGGAGTGATGATCCGCACCTCCACCCCCCGCATAGCCGCCAGAGTCAACTCCGAGATGAGCTCGTCGTCCAAAATCAGGTAGGGCGTAATGGCATATACATAGTCCTTGGCGTTTTTGACCATATTCAGGTAGACCGTCTCCCCCACCCGTTCATTGTCCAGAGGGCTGTCCCCATAGGGGACCACCACACACCGCTCTCTGGCCTGATAGTCCACTTTGGGCAGGTAGGAGGTAAAGTCCTTGTCGGTCTCCTTGATTCCGTTCCACATGGTCAGAAACATCACCGTCAGGCTGGGCACTGCATCCCCCGTCAGCTTGACCCCTGTGTCTTTCCACCAACCAAAGGGATGCGTCAGGTTAAAGTACTCGTCCGCCAGATTGTAACCGCCCGTAAAGCCCACCTTGCCGTCAATGACGGTAATCTTCCGGTGATCCCGGTTGTTCATAAAAATATTGAGTACCGGCATCAGGGGATTGAATACCCGGCACTGGATGCCCAGCTTTTCCATCCGCTTGATGAAAGCCGGGCTGATAAAGCCCATGCTGCCCATGTCGTCGTACAGCAGCCGCACTTCCACACCCTGCCGGACCTTCTCCACCAGAATCTCCTCCAGGCCGTGGAAGGATTGGGAGTCCTCAATGGCGTGGTACTCCATAAAGATAAAGTGTTCCGCCTGCCGCAGGGCCTGCTTCTGGGCTTCCAGCCCCTCTTCCGCCGTGGCATAATACTCTACATCGGTATTCTCATAGGCCGGAAACCCGGCCCGTCGTGAGAGATAGCGCAGCTGATTGGCGATCCCCTTGTCCTGCTCCTCCATCCGGGCCAGCACCGTCTCACTGTCGGGCAGGAGGTCCTGGGTCCGCTGCTGGAGGCGCTCAAACCGCCGGCGCATGACACGGGTACAGTTGGGACGTCCAAACATCAGATAGATGCACAGGCCCATCACAGGGAAAAAGAGGATCAAAATGATCCAGGATGCCTTCATAGGGCCAGTCATCTGCTTGCCATAGAGATTGAGCACCACCAGGAAGGCCAGCACGCTGGTAATAAGAGAGACAGCATAATAATAATCGTTGAGCAGCAGTACCAGCCCTACGATCCAGGCCACCTGGAGCAGTACGCTGAGAGCCACGAACAGCGCTCGTCCCACACTGTTTTTTACCGTCTCGTTCCGGCTGGATTTCACTCGGGCCACCTCCCCTTTTCGACGGATTCTTTCTATGGCAAGTATAGCCTCTGCCGCTCCGGAACGCAACCTCTTTCGGAGCGGTTCCTCTCTTCTTCCACAACGTACCCCTTCCTTTTTTCGTCAAAGTTGTATAACAAGACAAAAATCCACCAGTGCCCTTGCCAAGCACAAAAAAATCCGATATTATTTTACATGAATCAAACAAATGGGGAGGTACGGGGATGTCATCACTGCACTGGTTTTACGCAAACTGGCGATCCATCCACGGCACCAACCTGTCCAACCTCAGGGTCTGAAACCGTCAGGGCATCCGTATACCGGATGCCCTGATTTATTTTTTCCAGCCCTGAAAAATTTTTAGGTATACAGGAGGGTCTTATGAGCAAAAAAGTTGCTGTTGTCATGGGTTCCGACTCCGATCTGGACACCATGCGCCCCTGCATCCAGCGTCTGCAGTCCTTCGGCATTCCCGCTGAGGTCCGCATTATTTCCGCCCACCGCACCCCTGCCGCCGCTGAGGAACTGGCCTCCCACGCCATGGAAAACGGTTTCGGTGTTATCATTGCCGCTGCCGGCAAGGCCGCCCATCTGGCCGGTGTGCTGGCCGCCTACACCACCCTGCCCGTCATCGGCGTTCCCATCAAGACATCCATGATGGGCGGCCTGGACTCTCTGCTGTCCATGGTCCAGATGCCCAAGGGCATCCCCGTGGCCTGCGTGGCGGTGGATGGCGCTGACAACGCCGCTATCCTGGCCGCTCAGATGCTGGCCCTGTCCGATCCCGAACTGACCGACAAGCTGGTCCAGTTCAAGGCCCGCATGGCGGAAGAAGTGATGGAAAAAGACCGCCATATTGTAGAAAAACTGTAATCAAATCAATTTAGAATAGAAAAAGGAGCATCACGTCATGGCTTACGAGAAGAAAGAGCAGCTCTACGAAGGCAAGGCTAAGAAGGTTTTCGCCAGCAACGATCCCCAGGTGGTCATTGTGTCCTACAAGGACGACGCTACCGCTTTCAACGGCCTGAAGAAGGGCACCATCACCGGTAAGGGCGCCATCAACAACCGCATGACCAACAACCTGATGCGCCGCCTGGAGGAGAAGGGCGTGCCTACCCACTATGTGGAGGAGCTCAGCGACCGCGAGACCGCCGTGAAGAAGGTATCCATCGTCCCCCTGGAGGTCATTATCCGCAACATTTCCGCCGGTTCCTTCGCCAAGCGCTATGGCGTGGAGGAGGGCATCGTGTTTGACGAGCCCACCATCGAGTTCTCCTATAAGAACGACGACCTGGGCGATCCCCTCATCAACGACTATCACGCTCTGGCCCTGAAGCTGGCCACCAAGGAAGAGATCGAGCTCATCAAGAAGTACGCCTTTGCTGTCAACGACCTGCTGAAGGGCTTCATGAAGGAGATCGGCATCGATCTGGTGGACTTCAAGCTGGAGTTCGGCAAGACCGCCGACGGCACCATCGTGCTGGCCGACGAGATCTCCCCCGACACCTGCCGCCTGTGGGATGAGAAGACCCACGAGAAGCTGGACAAGGACCGCTTCCGCCGGGATCTGGGCGGCGCCGAAGAGGCCTATGAAGAGGTCATGCGCCGTCTGATGGGGGACAAGTAAGGCATGGGCGGTTTCTTTGGCACTATCTCTAAGCGCGACTGCGTCATGGACGTGTTCTTCGGCACCGACTACCATTCCCACCTGGGTACCAAGCGGGGCGGCATGGCGGTCTATGATCCCAAGATCGGCTTTCAGCGCCAGATCCACAATATCGAGAACACCCCCTTCCGTACCAAGTTCGACAAAGACCTGGCCGAGTTCAAGGGCTGTTCCGCCATCGGCTGCATCAGCGACACCGACCCTCAGCCCCTCCTGGTACGCTCCCATCTGGGTCTGTACGCCATCATTACGGTGGGCATCATCAACAACTCCGAGGCGCTGATTGAGCGGTACTTCTCCGACCATGGTCACCAGTTTATGGCCATGAGTTCGGGTAAGGTGAACGCTACCGAGCTGGCCGCCGCCCTCATCAACCAGAAGGACGACCTGGTGTCCGGCATCCGCCACGCCCAGGAGGAGATCGATGGCTCCTGCACCATGCTCATCCTCACCCCCGACGGCATCATCGCCGCCCGGGACAAGCTGGGCCGTCTGCCGGTACTCATCGGCCAGAACGACGAGGGCTGCTGCGTCTCCTTTGAATCCTTCGCCTACCACAAGCTGGGCTACATCGACGCCTACGAGCTTGGCCCCGGCGAGGTGGTCAAGGTAACCGCCAGAGGCTGGGAGACCCTGGCCCCTGCCGGAGACAAAATGAAGATCTGCGCCTTCCTGTGGACCTACTACGGCTACCCCAACTCCAACTACGAGGGAGTCAACGTGGAGGTTATGCGCTACCGCAACGGCGAGATCATGGCCCGGGACGAGGTCCAGAAGGGCCAGCTGCCCAAGGTGGACTACGTGGCCGGTGTGCCTGACTCCGGCGTGCCCCACGCCATCGGCTTTGCCAACCGCAGCGGTAAGCCCTTTGCCCGCCCCTTCGTCAAATACACCCCCACCTGGCCCCGTTCCTTCATGCCCGCCAATCAGGCGGCCCGCAACCAGGTGGCCAAAATGAAACAGATTCCCGTGCCCGAGCTCATCGAGGGCAAGAAGCTGCTCTTTGTGGACGACTCCATCGTCCGCGGCACCCAGCTGAGAGAAACGGTAGAATTTCTCTACGAGTCTGGTGCTGAAGAAGTTCATATGCGCTCGGCCTGCCCCCCCATCATGTACGGCTGCAAATATCTGAACTTCTCCCGCAGCAACTCCGACATGGAGCTGCTGGCCCGGCGCACCATCCAGAACCTGGAGGGTGACGAGGGGCAGCAGCACCTGGAGGAATATGCCGACTCCTCCACAGAGCGAGGCCAGTGTATGCTCAAGGCCATCTGTAAGGAAATGGGCTTTGATTCCCTGGGCTATCAGTCTCTGGATGGCCTGCTGGAGGCCATCGGCATTGACCGCGACAAAATCTGTACCTACTGCTGGACCGGCAAGGAATAACCGGTCCGTCCGGTTTCCACGTCCAAGCCCCTGACGCAAAGGAAGAAAAACCATGGCAACAATTCATGAAGAATGTGGTGTTTTCGGCGTATGTGTGGCCGGTATGACCCACGCCGCCTCTGTTACTTACAACGCGCTCTATGCCCTCCAACACCGGGGCCAGGAGAGCGCCGGTATGGCCATCAATGACGATGGCGTCATCACCAGCCACAAGGACGTGGGACTGGTCAGCGAAGTATTTACCCCTGAAGTTCTGGAGCACCTGGGTCCCGGCAGTATGGCCGTGGGTCATGTGCGCTACGCCACCACCGGCCGCAAGAGCCGTACCAATGCCCAGCCCATGGTCATCAACCATGTGAAGGGTTCCATGGCTCTGGCCCACAACGGCAACCTGACCAACGCCGCCGAGCTGCGGGAGAAGCTGGAGCTGTCCGGCGCCATCTTCCACACCACCAGCGACACCGAGGTCATCGCCTACACCATCACCGGCGCCCGGCTGAAAGCCCCCTCCATCGAGGAGGCCGTGTCCGTCGCCATGGATGTGATCCAGGGGGCCTATTCCCTGGTGCTCCTCTCCCCCCGCAAGCTGATCGCTGCCCGGGACCCCAACGGCTTCCGGCCTCTGTGCATCGGTACTCTGGACGGCGGCTATGTGTTCGCCTCGGAGAGCTGCGCTCTGGACGCCATCGGCGCCCACTTCCTCCGGGATGTGGAACCCGGCGAAATCGTCATCGCCGACCAGTCCGGCCTGCGGAGCATACGGACCCACTGCGGCAAGGCCAAGAGCAGCCTGTGTGTGTTTGAGTTTATCTACTTTGCCCGGCCTGACTCGGTGATCGACGGTGCCGGCGTCCACGAGGCTCGGCTCCGTGCAGGAGCCTTCCTGGCCCTAGAGCATCCGGTCCAGGCCGACATCGTGATCGGCGTGCCCGACTCCGGCATCGATGCCGCCATCGGCTATGCCCGGCAGTCCGGCATCCCCTACGGCACCGGCTTCATCAAGAACAAGTATATCGCCCGCACCTTCATCGCCCCCGGCCAGAAAAACCGGGAGGACAAGGTGCGTATCAAGCTCAACCCCATTTCCTCCGTAGTGCGGGGCAAGCGGGTAGTCATCATCGACGACTCCATCGTCCGGGGTACTACTTCCGCCCGCATCGTGGGGCTGCTGCGGGAGGCCGGGGCCACAGAGGTCCATATGCGGGTCTCCGCGCCCCCTTTCCTCCATCCCTGCTACTTCGGTACCGATATCGACTCCCGGGATCATCTCATCGCCTGCAATCACACGGTGGAGGAGATTGCCAAGATTATCGGCGCCGACTCCCTGGGCTACCTCAGCGTGGACAGCGTCCATAAATTGGCCAACGGCTGCGGCTGTACCTTCTGCGACGGCTGCTTCACCGGCAGCTATCCGGTGCCCGTGCCGGAAGCCCGGGAAAAATTCCGCTTTGAACAGAAAATCGGTCAAACCCAATAATCGAGGAGGTTTCTCCGTATGAAAAATTCCCACTCTGAATCCTACGCCGCCGCCGGCGTGGACGTGACCGCCGGCTATGAGTCGGTAGAGCGCATCAAGCCCATGGTGGAATCCACTTATATCCCCGGCGTCATGGGCACCCTGGGCGGCTTTGGCGGTCTGTTTGCCCCCGATATGGCGGGCATGAAGAAGCCCGTGCTGGTGTCCGGCACCGACGGCGTGGGCACCAAGCTGCGCCTGGCCCAGCTGATGAACAAGCACGACACCATCGGCATCGACTGCGTGGCCATGTGCGTCAACGACATCATCTGCGGCGGCGCTTCTCCCCTCTTCTTCCTGGACTACATCGCCTGCGGCAAGAACGATCCCGCCCGCATCGCCGACATCGTGGCCGGTATCACCGAGGGCTGCCGCCAGGCTGGCTGCGCCCTGGTGGGCGGCGAGACCGCCGAGCACCCCGGCCTGATGGCGGAGGATGACTACGATGTGGCCGGTTTCTCTGTTGGCATTGTAGACGAGGAGAAGATCATCGACGGCAAGGCCCTGGCCGCAGGCGATACCCTCATCGGTCTGGCCTCCACCGGCGTCCACTCCAACGGCTTCTCCCTGGTCCGTAAGGTGCTGGACGTGGAGCACGCCGACCTGACCTCCCCCATGGAGGAGTTGGGCGGCAAGAGCCTGGGTGAGACCCTGCTCACTCCCACCCGCATCTATGTCAAAGCGATCCTGGCCCTGCTGAAGGGCGGCATCGACGTTCATGCCATCAGCCATATCACCGGCGGCGGCTTCTACGAGAACGTACCCCGCATGATGACCGAGGGCCTCACCGCTCAGATTAAGCTGGACTCCTTCCCCCGCCTGCCCATCTTCGACCTCATCGAAAAGAAGGGCGGCATTCCCACCCGGGATATGTACAACACCTTCAACATGGGCATCGGCATGATCCTGGCCCTTCCCGCCGCTCAGGCGGAGCAGGCCATGGAACTGCTGGCCCAGGCCGGCGAGCAGGCCTACGTCATCGGCTCTGTGGTTGACGGCGACGCCGGGGTGGAACTGGTATGACCCGAATCGCTGTACTGGTCTCCGGCGGCGGGACCAATCTCCAGGCCCTCATCGGCGCCCGGGACCGGGGCGAGCTGGGCGGCGGAGAACTGGCCGCCGTCATCTCCTCCAAAGCCGACGCCTATGCCCTGGAGCGAGCCAAAAACGCCGGTATCCCCGGCTATGTGATAGCCCGGAAGGACTACGACTCCAACCGTGCCATGACCCAGGCCCTGGTGGCCAAGCTGAAGGAGCTGGGCATCGATCTGGTGGTGCTGGCCGGTTTCATGCACATTCTGACCGAGGAAATGGTGCAAGCCTATCCCAACGCCATCCTCAACGTCCATCCCGCTCTCATCCCGTCCTTCTGCGGGGCGGGCTATTATGGCCTTCACGTCCACGAAAAGGCCCTGGCCTACGGTGTGAAGGTCACTGGCGCCACCGTTCACTTTGTGAATGAGGAGCCCGACGGCGGCCCCATCGTCCTCCAGAAAGCGGTGGACATTCTGCCCGGCGACACCCCCGAGGTACTCCAGCGCCGGGTCATGGAGCAGGCTGAGTGGCATATTCTGCCCCAGGCCGTCGCTCT